>NZ_JBFAPP010000027.1:0-105923 GCF_040676775.1 Micromonospora sp. NPDC049523
TCCACCCCCTCCGACACCAACCGCCACAAGTCATCCGCCGACCGCACCCCACCCGGAAAACGACACGCCATACCCACGATCACCACCGGATCGTCCGCCGTGGGCGCCGTACCCGGGGCTGGTGTACGCGTACCGCGCGCAGCGCTGGTCTGCGGCACGCCGGGAATCTGCGTGAGCAGGTACTCGGCCAACGCCCCGGGCGACGGGTAGTCGAACACCACCGTGGTCGGCAGCCGCAGTCCGGTGTCCGCGATCAGGCGGTTACGCAGGTCAACTCCGGCCAGCGAGTCGAAGCCCAGCTCGCGGAAGGCCCGGGCGGCGTCGATCACGGCTGGATCGGTGTGTCCCAGCGCGGCGGCGGCGCGAGTCCGCACCAGGTCCGACACCAGGGTTCGCCGCTCGTCGACGGTGAGCGAAGCCGCGTACCGGGCCCACGACACCTCGGTCGCGACCGGGACCGCCGGGCGGCGCGGCCGGGTGCGGACCAGTCCGCGCAGCGGCGGTGCCGGCAGGCGGTCGGGATCACGGCGGGACAGGTCCAACGCCGCCGCGACGACGAGCGGTCGATCCTGCCCACCGGCCGCGTCGAACAGGGCGATCGCCCGTTCCGGCGGCAGTCCGACGATGCCCGCCCGGCCCCACCGGGCCAATTCGCCCTCGCCCAGGTTGCTGCCCATGCCCGACGTACCGCCCCACAGACCCCAGGCGATCGAGGTGGCCGGCAGACCCCGGGCCCGGCGGTGCGCGGCGAGCGCATCCAGGAAGGTGTTGCCGGCGGCGTAGTTCGCCTGGCCGGCGGTGCCGACGATGCCCGAGACCGACGAGAACACGATGAACGCCGTCAGCGGTTGGTCGGCGGTCAGCCGGTGCAGGTGCCATGCCCCGTCCACCTTGGGCCGCAGTACGCCGTCCAGCCGCTCCGGGGTCAGCGAGGTCACGGTCGCGTCGTCGAGTACGCCCGCGGTGTGCACGACCGCCGTCAACGGATGCCGATCCGGCACCTGGGCGAGCAGGTCGGCCACCGTGTCGGCCTGCCCCACGTCCCCGCTGAGCACCGTCACCCGTGCCCCGGCCGCGCCGAGTTCGGCGGTCAGCGCGGCGGCGCCCGCGGCTCGGGGACCCTGCCGACTCACGAGCATGAGGTGCCTGACCCCGTGCCGCGCGACGAGGTGACGGGCGACCACCCCGCCCAGCCCACCGGTGCCTCCGGTGACCAGCACGGTGCCCTCGGGGTCGAGTACGAGGCCCGGATCGCCGTCGCCGTCCGGGCCGGGGCTGCCGACGCCGACCGGGGCGAGCCGGGGCACGTACCAGCGTCCGCCGCGGCGGGCGAGTTGCGGTTCACCGCTGGCGGTGGCGGCGCAGAGCAGGTCCTGCTCGCTGTCCGGGTCGAGATCGCCGTCGGCCGGGTCGAGGTCGACCAGCACCACCCGGTCCGGATGCTCGCTCTGCACCACCCGCAGCAGCCCCCAGACCGGGGCGTTCACCAGATCGTCGACCTGGTCACCGGGAAGCACGGCCAGCGCCCCGGTGGTCCGGAAGAGCAGGCGCGACTGCGCGAACCGCTCGTCGGCGAGCCACTCCTGCACGATCCGCAGCGCACGCCCGGTCGCCACCCGTGCCGCCGCCGCGGGATCCGTCCCGGTCGTCTCGGCCGGGGCCACCACGACAAGTTCGGCGGCCGTCGGGTCCGGCAGTTCCGCGTGTACGTCGAGCCGGCTGAGTACCCGGCCCGGTGGCGCGTCGACGAGTTGCCAGGCCAGCTCGAAGAGTTCGCCGCGCGGTTCGCCGGTGCCGGCGGTCAGGATGTCCCGGGCCACCGGGCGCAGGGTCAGCGACTCGATCCTGCCGACCGGTGCGCCCGCCAGGTCGGTCAGCACCACCGAGACGCTGTCCGGGCCGGTCGGGGAGAGTCGGGCGCGCAGACCGGTGGCGCCGGTGGCGTACAGCACCAGGCCGTTGACGGAGAACGGCAACCGGATCTGCTCCGGCGCCGCCGGGTCGGCCCGGTCCAGGACCAACGGGTGCAGTACGGCGTCGAGCAGCGCCGGGTGCAGGCCGAAGCCCGCCGCCCGGTCATGCTCCGCGTCGGGCAGGCGGACCTCCGCGTAAAGGTCGTCGCCGTCACGCCAGCTCGCCCGCAGCCCACGGAACGCCGGCCCGTACTCGTAACCGAGGACGGCGAGCCGGCGGTACACCTCGTCGACCCGCTCGACCACCGCCGGATCCTCCGGTGCCCCGGCGCCGACCTCGGCGTCCGGCGACTGCCGCCCGCTCGGCGCGGCGGTGAGCGCGCCGGTCGCGTGCCGGGTCCAGGTAGGGGTCCGGCCCGGTGCGTCCACGGTGGCGTACACGGCGAACGGCCGCCGGTCGGTGGCATCGGTCGGACCGACGGTGACCTGTATCCGAGCCTCGTGCCGCTGCGGCACCACCAGGGGTGCCTCCAGGGTCAGGTCGTCGACCCGGTCGAGGTCGACCCGGTCGCCGGCCGCGACGGCGAGTTCGAGGAAGGCGGTGGCGGGTACCAGGACGGCGCCGTTGACCACGTGGTCGGCCAGCCAGGGGTGGGCCGCCAGCGACAGGCCGCTGGTGAGGATCAGCTCGTCCCGCCCGGCCAACTCGACCGCGCTGGCGAGCAGGGGATGCCCGGTCGAGTCGGGCCGGGGTGTGCCGACGGGCGGCGACGACTGTGGCCGGAGCCAGAAGCGCTCGTGCTGGAACGGGTAGGTGGGCAGGTCGACGAGGCCCGCCCCGGGGAAGAACCGGGCGGCGTCCAACCGCGCGCCGTACGTGTAGGCCCGGGCCATCCCGGTGACCAGCTCGACGTCCTCGGCTCGGTCGGCCCGGCCCAACGCGACCACGGCCGCTTCCGCGCCGACCGCCTCCCGGGCCAGCGCGGTGAGCACCGCGTCCGGTCCCACCTCGACGAAGACGGTGGCACCCTGCCGTCGCAGGGCCCCCAACGCGTCGTGGAACCGCACGGTCGCGCGGATCTGGCGGGTCCAGTAGTCGGGCGAGCAGAGGTCCGCGACCGGTATCAGGTCCCCGGTGACCGTGGAGACGAGCGGGATCGTCGGCGTGCGGTAGGTCATGGTGACGGCCACGGCGCGGAACTCGTCCAGGATGCCGTCCATGTGCGGGGAGTGGAACGCGTGGCTCACCGCGAGTTGGCGGGTCCGTCGCCCACGGGTCCGCCAGGTCTCCACGAACTCGGCCGCGGCCTCCGCGTCCCCGGCGACGACCACCGACTCGGGCCCGTTGACCGCCGCGAGGGCGAGCGCGTCACCGTACGTGGCGAGCGCCTCCGACACCTCGGCCTCGCTCGCCTGTACGGCGATCATGGCGCCGTGTGCCGGTGCGGCCTGCATCAGCCGACCGCGTGCGGCGACCAGCTTGGCGGCGTCGGCGAGTGAGAAAACCCCGGCGACGTGTGCTGCGGCGAGCTCACCGATCGAGTGGCCGGCGAGCAGGTCCGGCGCCAGGCCGTACCGCTCGACCAGCCGGAAGAGCGCGACCTCGTACGCGAACAGCCCGGGCTGGGTGTACTCGGTCCGGTCCAGCAGGCGTGCTTCGGCGGTGCCCGGTTGCGCGAGCAGCACCTCCCGCAGTGGCCGGTCCAGGTGTCGGTCCAGTTCCGCGCAGGCGCTGTCGAACGCCTCGACGTAGGCCGGGAACGTCTCGTACAGCTGCGCGCCCATCCGAGGCCGCTGCGCGCCCTGGCCGGTGAACAGGAACGCCGTCGCACCGGCGTGGGTCGCCGTCCCGGTGGTCACCGTCGGCTCGTCGGCCCCGGCGGCCACGGCGGCCAGCCCGGTCCGCAGGTCGACGGTGGAGGTGCCGACCACCACCGCGCGGTACGGCAACGGCGTCCGGGCGGCCAGTGAGCGACCGAGGTCGGCCGGGGAGAGGTCGGGGTCGGCCGTGAGGAGGTCTACCAGTTGACCGGCTCGGGCCCGTAGCGCCGCCGTGCTGTGCGCGGTGAGCACCCACGGCACGATGCCGGGTTGCTCCGGACCGGCCGGCCGTGGCGCGGCCGGCGGCTCGCCCTGTTCGAGCACCAGGTGCGCGTTGGTGCCACTGATCCCGAAGGAGGAGACCGCGGCCCGGCGGGGTGCGCCGGTACGTGGCCACGGGCGCGACCGCGTCACCAGCGCCACGGCCTCGTCGGCCCATTCCACCTGCGGTGTCGGCTCGTCCACGTGCAGGGTCTGTGGCACCCAGCCGTGCGACATGGCCAGCACCATCTTGATCACGCCACCGACGCCGGCCGCCGCCTGGGCGTGGCCGATGTTCGACTTGAGCGAGCCGAGCAGGACCGGCCCACGGTCGGCCCGGTCCCGCCCGTAGGTGGCCAGGATGGCCTCGGCCTCGATCGGATCGCCCAGCGCGGTGCCGGTGCCGTGTGCCTCGACCACGTCGATCTCGGCCGGGCGGAGCCGGGCGTCGGCGAGCGCCGAACCGATCACCCGCTGCTGGGAGGACCCGTTCGGTGCGGTCAGCCCGTTGGAGGCGCCGTCGGAGTTGATCGCGGAGCCACGGATCACGGCGAGCACCCGCCGGCCGTGGCGTCGGGCGTCGGAGAGTCGTTCGAGCATCAGCAGCCCGACCCCCTCCGCCCACGCCGTGCCGTCCGCGCCCGCGGCGAACGACTTGCAGCGGGCGTCGGGGGAGAGCCCGCGTTGCCGGGAGAATTCGAGGAACATGCCGGGGGTGGACATGACGGTCACCCCACCGGCGATCGCGGCGGTGCACTCGCCGCCGCGCAGCGACCGCACGGCGAGATGCAGCGCCACCAGCGACGACGAGCAGGCCGTGTCCACGGTCACGGCGGGACCGACCAGCCCGAGCTGGTACGCGATCCGACCGGACATGACGCTCGCGGTGACGCCGGTGAGCACGTGCCCCTCGGACTGCTCCGGCGCGTGGTCCATCCGGGGCCCGTAGTCCCCGGCGGTGCCGCCGACGAACACCCCGGTACGCCCACCGGCCAGCGTCGCGGGGTCGATGCCGGCCCGCTCCACCGCCTCCCACGCGGTCTCCAGCAGTACCCGCTGCTGCGGGTCCATGGCGAGCGCCTCTCGTGGCGAGATTCCGAAGAATCCGGCGTCGAAGCCGCCCGCGTCGGTCAGGAAGCCGCCCTGGTCGACGTAGCTGCGGCCGGATCGGTCGGGGTCCGGGTCGTAGAGGTCGTCCGGCCAGCCCCGGTCGGTCGGAAACACCGAGATGGCGTCCCCACCGTCGGCGACCAACCGCCACAGGTCCTCCGGAGAACCCACCCCGCCCGGGTACCGGCAGGCCATCCCGACGATCGCGATCGGCTCGTCCGTCCCGCTCCCGGCGCCGACCGGTTGCTCCGGAGCGGACGCGCTTGCGGGCTCGTGGTCCGGTGCGGACCCGGGCCCGGCGGTGAGGACGGCTTCGAGGTGCCGGATCAGCGCGTTCGGGGTGGGATGGTCGAACAGCAGACCGCTGGGCAGGCTCAACCCGGTGGCACGGGACAGGTTGTCGCGCAGTTCGACCAACATCAGCGAGCTGAAACCCAGGTCCCGGAAGGGTAGGTGGCGTTCGACCCGGCCGGCGTCGGTGAGTCCGAGTACGGCGGCGACGTGCCCGGCGACCAGTACGCCTATCCCGCCGACGGAAACGGCCGGCCGTTCGACGGGGTCCACGGGGTCCACGGGAGCGGGCTGCTCGGGAGCGGGCTGCCGCGTTGGCCCGGTACCGTCGGGCTCTGCGACGGCCCGGCCGGTCACCCAGTACCGCTCCCGCTGGAAGGCGTACGTGGGCAGGTCGACCCGGTGGGCCCCGGTGCCCTGGTAGACCGTGGTCCAGTCCACTCCGACGCCGCGTACGTACAGCCGCGACAGGGCCTCCACCACGCCCGCCGGCTCCGGCCGATCGGCCCGTTGCAACGCCACGGCCTGCAGCAGGTCCGGATCGAGGCCGCTGTCCCCCACCATGGCGGCGCAGATCGCGTCCGGTCCCAGTTCCAGCAGGCTGCTGACGCCGGCACCGGCCATCGTGTGGACCGCGTCGAGGAAACGCACGGGTCGGCGTACCTGCTCGACCCAGTAGTCGGGCGAGCAGAGCTGGTCGGCCGTGGCGACCGTACCGGTCACGGTGGACACCACGGCGAGTTCCGGTGCCCGCAACGTCAGCCGGCCGAGCACCTCGCGGAACTCGGCCAGCATGCCGTCCATCTGGTACGAGTGGAAGGCGTGGCTGACCGTCAACCGCCTGGTCCGGTGCCCCTGCGAGCGCAGGATGTCGGCGACGGCGCTCACCTCGTCCAGGTCACCGGAGAGGACCACCGAGGACCGGCCGTTCACCGCGGCGAGGTCCACCCGGCCCGACCCCCGGTCGAGCAGCGGCAGCACCTCGTGCTCCGACGCCCCGACCGCGATCATCGCCCCGCCCGGAGGTAGTGCCTGCATCAGCCGGCCCCGGGCGGCCACCAGCGCGCACGCGTCGGGCAGCGACAGCACGCCGGCCACGTGCGCCGCGGTCACCTCGCCGATCGAGTGCCCGGCGAGCAGGTCGGGGCGGAGCCCGCAGGCGTACGCGAGGCGGAACATCGCCACCTCGACGGCGAACAGGGCGGGTTGGGTGTACCGCGTCTCGTCGAGGTGCTCGCCGGTGTCGATCACCTCGCGCAGTGGACGGGGCAGCAGCGGGTCGAGGTGTGCGCACACCTCGTCGAACGCCTCGGCGAAGACCGGGAACCGGGACCGCAGCTGTGCCCCCATGCCCGTCCGCTGCGCCCCCTGGCCGGTGAACAGGATGCCGAGCCCGCCGGCCCGCGCGACTCCGGACAGCACGGTGGCGGCTGGACGGTCGGCCGTCACCGAGGTCAGCCCGGTGGCCAGGGTTTCCCGGTCGGCGGCGAGCACCACCGCCCGGTACTCGAACGCGGACCGGCTCGACGCCTGGGACCAGCCGATGTCGCGTACCGCTGCGGTGGTGTCGGCGACGACCAGGTCACGCAGCCGGTCGGCCTGGTCGCGCAGGGCGGGCCGGTTGCGGCCGGACACGGGTACGGGGAGCAGTTCGTCCGTTGCCGCGACCGGACCGTGCCCGGTCGGTGCGTGTCCGGCCCGCAGCAGCTTCCCCGGCGCCTCGGAGAGTACGACGTGGCAGTTGGTCCCGCCCATGCCGAAGGAGCTGACCCCGGCGACCAGTGGCCGGTCCGGTGACGGCCAGCTCCCGAACTCGGTACGCACCGACAGGTTGAGCCTGTCCAGCGGGATCGACGGGTTGGGGGTGGCGAAGTTGAGGCTGGGCGGCAGTTCCCGGTGCCAGATGCTCAGCACCACCTTGACCAGGCCGACCAGACCGGCCGCCCCCTCCAGGTGCCCGATGTTCGTCTTGGTCGAACCGACCTGCAGCGGCGGGAGGTCCGTGGGGCGGACCGTACCGAGCGCCGCGCCGAGCGCCGTCGCCTCGATCGGGTCGCCGACCGGAGTGCCGGTGCCGTGCAACTCGACGTACTGGACCGTGGACGGGTCGATGCCGGCACGCTGGTACGCCGAACGGACCACCTGCTCCTGCGCCTGTGCGCTGGGCACGGTCAGCCCGTTCGTCGCACCGTCGTTGTTCACCGCCCCGCCCCTGATCAGCGCGTACACCCGGTCGCCGTCGGCAAGCGCCCGGCCCAGCCGCTTGAGTACGACCACCGCCGCGCCCTCGCCACGCACGTACCCGTTGGCCCGGGCGTCGAAGGTGTAGCAGCGACCGTCCGGCGACAGCCCGCCGAAGCGCTGCGCCCCGAGCGCCCCCTCGGCGAGGATGTTCAGGTTGACCCCGGCGGCGATCGCCGCCGTCGCCTCCCCCCGGTGCAGGCTTTCGCAGGCCAGGCTGACCGCGACCAGCGAGGACGACTGCGCGGTGTCGACGGTGAGACTGGGTCCCGTGAGGCCGAGGGTGTAGGAGATCCGGTTGGCGATGATGCCCCGGTGTACCCCCGTGTTGGTGTGCTCGGTGACGGCCGCCGCACCGCGACCGAACTGCAGGCTGGCGTAGTCGTCGCGCAGGGCGCCGACGAACACCGCGGTCGGACTGCCGGCGAGGTCGGCCGGGATGATCGCGGCGTCCTCCAGTGCCTCCCAGGCGAGTTCGAGCAGCAGCCGCTGTTGTGGGTCGGTGCTGACCGCCGCCCGTGGTGAGATGCCGAAGAACGCCGGGTCGAAGTCGCCGACCCGGTCCAGGAAGGCGCCCCACCGCGCACCGTCTTCGGCGCGGACGTCCGCCGAGATCGACTCCCAGCGCTCCGGTGGCACCTCGACAATGGTGTCCCGACCGGCGCGGAGCAGTTGCCAGTACGCGGCCGGATCAGGCGCTCCGGGTAGCCGGCAGGAGATGCCAACCACGGCGATCGGTTCCTCGCCGGCCCCGTCCAGGACGTCGACCGGCTGACCCTGCCTATTCGTCATCGCACTCGACTGCCCTTCGTGGTGCGCACCTGAGCGTTATCGAGATTCATTCCTATCAGTGATCACAGTGAATGTTCTGTCCACGTAGTCACGCGCCGGTCGTTATCCGCTCTCGGTCGCGGAAAGGGAGTGGAATTACCAACGCATGACCGGGTGTCCGGCCGCGGCCGCATATCCTCCGAAACGTCACGGCGCGTAACGCGCGTAACGCGGTACTCATTGCCGTCTCGGCCCGCGTTTCCCGGCACCAGGAACAGGATTGGTTCGCCATGACCACAGAAGTTCAGGACCTCACGCCCACCGACGACGCCACCAAGATGACCGAGCTGTACGTACGCGCGATGAATTCCGGAGACATCGAGGCGGTGATGCGGCTCTACACCGACGAGGCCGTCTCGGTCTGGAACCCGGACGAGCCAATCACTGGCCAGGCACACCGGGACAGTGTGGTCGAGTTCATGGCCCAGCAGCCGGTCATGCGGGCGCAGGTGCGGGAGTCCTATGTCACCAACGACGCCGCGTTGCTGGTCGTGGACTGGAGCATCGACATCACCGGCGCCGACGGAACGCCCGAGCACCTCACCGGGGTCGGCCTCGACGTGCTGCGCCGCGGCACGGACGGTCGGTGGCGCTACGCCATCGACAACCCCTTCGGCGGGAACTCCTGACCGGGTCGACCCCGACAGCACGCGGGGCACGCGCCCGTCGACCCGGTCTGCCGGTCACCTCGCGGGACGGTCGCCCCAACCGACGAACTCATCCGAGGAAGGGACGACATGGCACCGACCACCGACGAACGGGAACCCGACCCCGAACTGGCCGAGGCGTACCTGCGCGGGCTGCTGTCCACCCTCGGCCTCGACGTCGAGTACGTCCGGGCCGAGGGAAACACCCTGTACTACCGGGGCGGGGCCGGGCAGGAGGTGCCGGTCGTCGACTTCGTCGGCGGCTACGGCTCCCTCATCTTCGGCCACAACCACCCCGAACTCGTGTCGTACGCCCGGGAACTGCTCGACCAGCAGATCCCGATCCACGCCCAGTTCTCGTACCACCCGTACGCCAACCAGCTCGCCGGTGCGTTGAACCGGATCATCTGGCGCGAGTTCGGCACCGACGACCGGTACTCGGCCATCTTCGCCAACACCGGCGCGGAGGCGGTCGAGACGGCGATGAAGCACGCCGAGATGGACCGCCGGATCCGGCTCGCCGAACTCGAGGCCGAACTCGACGCGCGGGTGGCCGCGGTGGTGGATGCGGTACGGGAAGGCTCGGCGGTCCTCACGGACGACCTGGCCGACCGGCTCGACGGGTACGCCGCCACCACCGGCTCGGATGTCGACGGCCTGGTCGCAGCGCTGGCCCGGTACAACCGTGAACGGCTCGACCAACCGCCGGTCTTCTTCACCCTGGAGGGCTCGTTCCACGGCAAGCTGGCCGGGAGTGTGCAGCTCACCCACAATCCGGGGTACCGAGCACCGTTCGAGCGGCTGGCTGCGCAGGCCCGCTTCGTCCCGGTCGACCAGCCGGGCGCGGTCGGCAAACTCGTCGACGACGAACGGCTGACGGTCCTGGAACCGGTGCTCGACTCCGGGGTGGTCCGGCTGGCCGAGCGGGAGGTGCCCCGGATCGCGGGCTTCTTCGTCGAGCCGATCCAGGGTGAGGGCGGGATCCACGTCCTGGGTCCGGAGATGGCGCAGGAGGTGCGGGCGGCGGCCGACGCGGCCGGGTTCCCGGTCATCGTCGACGAGATCCAGAGTGGCGTCGGTCGGTCCGGCGCGTTCTTCGCCAGTTCCCTGGTCGGTCTGCGCGGCGACTACTACGTGCTGGCCAAGAGCCTGGGCGGTGGACTGGCGAAATCCTCGGTGCTGCTGGTGCGCGCGGATCGCTACCGTACGGACTTCGAACTGCTGCACAGTTCCACCTTCGCCAAGGACGCGTACTCCTGCCACCTCGGCATGCGGGTGCTGCGGATGCTGGAGGCGGAACAGGGTCGGGCGTACCGGCTCGCGCAGGAACGGGGCGCGGCGCTGCTGGCGGCGTTGGTCGCGGTCCGCGACGACTTTCCGGACGTGGTCAAGGAAGCGCGCGGCCGGGGCCTGATGCTCGGTCTGGAGTTCCACGACCTGACCGGGGCGACCGGGCCGATCCTGCGGGAGAACGCGAACAACGGTCTGATCGGGTACCTGCTCGCGGGATACCTGCTGCGCGAGCACCGGATCCGGATCTTCCCGACCGCCAGCGCCGCACACACCCTGCGGCTGGAGCCGTCGGTCGAGTTGACCGACGGGGAGATCGAGCAGCTTCAGGCCGGGCTTCGGGATCTCTGCGCGATCCTGCGCGAGCAGGACGAGGCACGCCTGCTGCCGAGCTGACCCGGGTACGACCAACGGCCGCCGACCTCTTGTCCGGCGGCCGTTGTCGTGCCGCCTGACGTCGGCGACCCGGCGGGGCGACGTGCTTCGCCGGGCCGGGGTGGGCGCCGGGTGTGCGAAGGGTCGGCCCGTTCAGAGCGGGACGTTGCCGTGCTTGCGGTTGCTCGCCGGGGTGCGCTTGTCGCGCAGCACGCCCAGTCCGCGGATCAACGCCACCCGGGTACGGGCCGGGTCGATCACGTCGTCGACCAATCCCCGTTCGGCGGCGAAGTACGGGTGCATCAGCTCCTCGGAGTACGCCTCGATCAGCTTCGATCGCAGGTCGCCCGGGTCGTCGGCGGCTGCCAGCTCACGGCGGTGGACGATATTGACGGCACCCTCGGCACCCATCACCGCGATCTCGTTGGTCGGCCAGGCCAGCGACAGGTCGCAGCCGATCGACCGCGAGTCCATCACGATGTACGCGCCGCCGTAGGCCTTCCGGAGAATGACCTGGATCCGGGGAACGGACGCCTCGCAGTAGGCGTACAGCAGTTTGGCGCCGTGCCGGATCGCGCCCTCGTACTCCTGTTTGGTGCCGGGCAGGAAACCCGGCACGTCGACCAGGGTCACCAGCGGGATGCTGAACGCGTCGCAGAAGCGGACGAAACGCGCCGCCTTCTGGGATGCGACGGTGTCCAGGACCCCGGCGAGCACCATCGGCTGATTCGCCACCAGTCCGACCACCTCGCCGCCGATCCGGCCCAGGGCGCAGAGGACGTTCGGCGCCCAGGCCTCGTGGATCTCGATGAAGTCGCCCTCGTCCACCACCTCGCCGATGACCGCACGCATGTCGTACGGGCGGTTCGGCTCGACCGGGACGATGTCCGCCAACGCCGGGCGGTCGTCGCTGTCGGTTGGCGGGTGGGCCGGCGGGGCCGGTTCCAGGTTGTTGCCGGGGAGCAGGGAGATCAGGTAGCGCAGGTCCGCGAAGCAGCTTTCCTCGTCGTCGTGGACGAACGACGCCACCCCGGACCGCCCGCCGTGTACGTCCGCGCCACCGAGTTCGGTGTGGCTGACCCGTTCGCCACTGACCGCGGCAACCACGTCCGGTCCGGTCAGGTACATCTGCGCCGGTCCCCGGACCATGAACGTGAAGTCGGCCAGGGCGTTGGAGTAGGCGGCACCGCCGGCGCAGGGTCCGAGCACGACCGAGATCTGCGGTACGACCCCGGACGCCTGCACCTGCCGGCGGAAGATGCCGCCGTACCCGTCGAGGGCCATCACGCCCTCCTGGATCCGGGCGCCTCCGCTGTCGTTGAGCCCGATGATCGGCGCTCCGGTGGCCAGCGCGAGGTCCATCACCTTGTGGATCTTCGCTGCGTGGGCGGCGCCCAGCGATCCACCGGCGATCGTGAAGTCCTGGGCGTAGACGAACACCCGGCGGCCGTCGATGGTGCCCGAGCCGGCCACGACGCCGTCGGTGTGGGGGCTGGCGCCACCCGCGGCCATGGTGCCGTGCTGGCGTCGGTAGATGTCGAACTCGGTGAAGGAATCCTCGTCCAGCAGCAGGTCGAGCCGCTCACGGGCGGTTTTCTTGCCCAGTGCGTGCTGCCGGTCGACCGCCTCACGACGGCCTGCGACGATGCCCCGCCGCAGTTCGTCGCGGCGCTCCCGCAGCAGACGCATCGACCGGGGCGGTATCTCGGCCCGATCCTCGCGGTCGCGCGGTGCGGCCTGTTCCGGCCGGCCGCCGTTACCGTTCGTCGGCGCGGCGCCGAACGGCACCGGGCGGGTGTCCGTCTCCGAGATGCTCATCGTCACCCTTCGCTCGTGCCTGCGTGGCGGTGCTCGGGCCGCGCCCGGTACGGGCCGCCGGGCGGGGTCGGGTCAGGTGGCGACCGCTAACCTGCTAGCGGTACGACCTCCCGGTACGTCCCCTCGAAGAACAGCAGCCCGGACAGGCCGGTGCCCCGGCCGCAGCCCAGCACCCGACCGATGAACACCGAGTGGTCGCCGGCCAGGTGCGCGTCGGTGAGTTCGCACTCCATCCAGGCCAGCGAGCCTGCGAGCAGCGGTGCGCCGGTGTGCGGACCGGGCCGCCAGTCCACGGTGTCGAACTGGGCCGGCCCGAGCGGGCGTGCCTTGTTGGCGAAGTATCTGGCCCGGTCCTCCTGATCGGCGGCCAACACGGAGAAGGCGAAATGCCCGGCGGCGGTGATGGCCTGGTGCATGACCGCGGTCCGGGCCACGCAGCAGAGCACGAGTGGCGGTTCGAGCGACACCGAACTGAGCGCGTTGGCCGTCATGCCGTGCACCTGCTCCCCACCGACGGTGAGGACGACCACCCCGGTGGCGAACCTGGCGGCGGTGGCCCGCATGGCCGTGGGCGAGGTCGGTTCGGCGGCGGGCGGCGGTTGCGCGGCGGTGGCACCTGAACCGGCACGCCCGACCGCTCGACCGGCACCGGGCCCGTCAAGATCCAGGTCCATCTCAGATCGTCCCTCCTACGGCGTACGGCAACGGGGACCACCGGGTGCGCCGGACCGCGGTCCCCACCGTCGGCGCGGTGGTGTGGACCGGGCGGGCCGGGCGGGCGTACGTCGTTCACCGCAGCACGCCGCCAGGGCACGCGAGCAGCCGTGGGCCGGGCGGGGGAAGCCCGACCCACGGCTGACCGTCCTGCGTACTCGACCCGCCCGGGGTGGGCGGGAGGAGTTGTCGGGTGTTCAGGCTCCAGCGGGAAGTTCCTCGTCGGTGTCGGCGACCGGACGGTCCACCGCCATGATCCATTTGCCGTTCGACTCGCGGATGAGCACATCGGTGCAGATCCCGGTGATCCGTCGGGCCACGCCGTCCGGACCGGTGAGGTTCAGGACGAAGTCCACGATGATCAGCGAGGTGTCTCCGGCGGTGTACGAGGACCGGACGGTGGAGGTCAACTGCGGCCGGGTGGCGAGCAGTTCGGTGATCGCCGCCGTTCGGGCCGGACCCGTCAGCGGCGCCCCGGACAGGTTGGAGATCGCGTCATCCCGGTACAGGCTGTCGAAGATCGCGCCGCGCCCGGAATTGAACGCGGCAAGGAAAACCTCGTTCTGCGTTTCCGGATCGTCGGTGAGATCGAGGTGCTCCAGGTCGAGTTGCGTGTCCATCGGGATTGTCCTCACTCTCCGCGCGTTGCCGGCAGCGCCGTCGAGCACCATCACCAGCACGTCGCCTGCATTCAATCCGACGAATTCGCCGGGTCACCAGACCACAATATCGATGCCCGTGCCATCGACGCTCACTGTCGAATAACCGCACACTCATCGCGCCCGGACCGGTCCGTGGAAGATCAGTGCCCGGCCGGGGACGTCCGTTCCCGGATCAGATCGGCACCTCGTTCGCCGATCATCACGGCGTGCGCATGGGTGTGGCCGCGCGGCAGTCGCGGGATGACGGAGGCGTCCACCACCCGCAACCCGGTCACCCCGCGTACCCGCAGCCAGGGGTCGACCACGGCGTCCGGGTCGTCCGGACGCCCCATCCGGCAGGTGCCGACCGGGTGGAAGACGGTCTGCGCGTTCTCCCGGACGAGGGCCTCGCACGCCTCGTCGGACAGACCGAACGCCCACGGACCGAGGGGGTCACCCACCAACGGGCGCAGTGCCTCGGTGGCCAACAACCGCTCGGCGAGCCGGACCCCGGTCAGGTACGTACGCAGATCCGCCTCGGCGGTCAGGTACCCGGGATCGATGGCCGGCGCAGCCGCCGGGTCGGCACCGGTCAGGTCGATCCGACCGTGGCTCTCCGGCTGGAGCAGGACGACGCCGAGGGTGTACCCGTCCAGCACACCGCCGTCCGCCCCGAACGCCACCGGTGACCAGATGAATTCCAGGTCCGGCGCGCCCACCTGCCCGTCCGCTCGCAGGAACGCGACCGCCTCCCCGATGTTCGAGGTGAGCGGACCGAGCCGTTCCTGTTCGTAGCGCCGTCGGGACGCCCGGCCGTTGACCCCGGTGAACCGGAGCGGCCCCCTCGCCCGTACGGCCAGATCCAGGATGAGGTGGTCGCGCAGGTTGCGGCCGACCCCGGGAAGTTCGACCCGCGGTCGGATCCCGGCCCGGCCCAGGCTCTCCGGTTCACCCACACCGGAACGCATCAGCACCTGGGGAGATCCGACCGTGCCCGCGCAGAGGACCACCTCGCGCAGCGCGCGCAGCAGTCCGTACCCCAGTTCGACGCCGACCGCCCGGCGGTCGGCGTCCAACACGACCCGGCGAACCAGCTGACCGGTCACGACGGTGAGGTTCTCCCGGCGCAGGGCGGGGCGCAGATAGCCGTCGGCGGCGCTCCACCTGGCACCGTCGAGCTGGTTGACCGGGCTGATCGCACAACCCGAGGTGTCCGGTCCACCCAGGCCACCAGCGATCGGTTTCAGCCCCGTCTCCACGCAGGCGTCGAGGAACACCTCGGTACTCGGGTCGGGGTCGCGCGGCATCGAGATCCACAGCGGCCCGTGCTGTCCGTGGGTGTGCCCGTCCTCCCTGGCCCCCGCCCACCGCTCGGCCCTGCGGAAGTACGGCTCCACCGCCGACCAGGCCCACAATCCGCCGGCCGCGGCCACCCACGCCTCGAAGTCGACCGCGCCACCGGGCACCCACATCTGGAAATTGATCGACGAACTACCGCCCAGGGTCCGTCCCCTGGGCCAGTAGATCTCGCGTCCGGCCAGACCGGGCTGCGCGGTCGTGTCGAACGCCCAGTCGAGCGCCGAGCCGAAGAATCCGGGCGAGGCGAACGGCACCCGGATCTCCGGGTCGTCGTCGGGGTCGCCCGCCTCGATCAGCGCCACCCGTACCCCGGGATCCTCGGACAACCGGGACGCGACCACACACCCGGCCGACCCGGCGCCCACCACGATGTAGTCGAAGGTGCCCGCGTCGAACGTCTGCCCTGTCATAACCCACGCTCCTCCGTCGGATGCCGGGCCACCTCGGCGCACGCCCGGATGTCACTGTGCTCGGTCACCGACGTCGGTGACCGGCGTCGAAACGACGTCCCCCACCGCCGGTACGCGGTGGGGGAACGCCTTGCTCGGTTCAGCCGCCCGTGCTCGCCCGGATCAGGCGGTCACGGGCGGTGGCCTCACCCGTGCACCAGCGGGGCGACCTGGCTGGCCGCCCGCAGGCCGGATTCGATGGCACCGTCGACGTAGCCGCTCCATCCGCTGGCGATGTCCGCGGTGGCGAACGCGATCCGGCCCTGGGGCCGCTGGATCTGTGCCAACAGGTCCACCAGCTGCCCGGGTCGACGGAACGACCACCCGCCGAGCGCGTACGGATCCCGGCCCCAGTCCTGTGCCCTGGCGGCGACCACCTCGGCGTCCGGCACGATCAACCGCACCGCCGCCTGGAGCTGCGCCAGGTTGGACACGTCCAGGGTGGGATGCACGCTGAACCCGATCATGATCTGCCCGTCGGCGAGCTCTCTGTGCGGCACCAACGTGTCCACCGGGTAGCCCTCGGGGGCGTAGGCGTACGACCGGCCGATGTCACTGCGGATGTGCATCCAGAACTTCTTCGAGTGCGGTGCGCCGATGGTCTGGTGGGTCGCCCGCAGTCGCTCCGGGGAGAGACCGGGAGCGAACCGGATGTTCTTCCAGACGTTCACCGGCACCGCCACGACCACCGCCGAGGCGGCGAACGTCTGCCCCGCGACGGTGGTCACCCGTACCCGCCGCCCGTCGTCCGCGATGGTCCGGACGGGCGAGTTCAACCGCAGCTCGGGAGGTGCGTCCGCGAGCATCGTCTGCAGTATGCCGGCCATGCCCTGTTGCGGCCGGAAGGTGTTCAAGCTGTAGTACTGTTCGGCGTTCCACCCGGACAGCGCCCACCAGTGGCCGAGCTGGGTGAGCGCGCCCCGGGTCGACGTACCGGCCAGGCCCCCGGTGATCCCGGTGAGCCAACTCTCGTCCTGCGCCGACAGTCCCATCTGGTTCAGTCGGTCGCGCAGGGTCAGTCGGTCAAGCGACCGGAGCAGGTCCGCCCGGTACAGCGGTTCGTGCGGGCGGGGAAAATACTCCTCCGCCCCCTGGCAGAACCGGGCCACCAGCTCGCCCTGGTGCCCGAACGACTCCTCCGGCGGGAAGAACTGGAAGCCGTCCCCCACCGGGAAGATCGTCCGGTCCGGCCCGCTGTCGGCGAGAACGGTCACCTCCTGACGGGAGATCTCCTGCCAGATGTGGGTCTGCGTCTCGTGCACCCACGATCCGCCCAGTTCGATCGACTCGCCCATGAACGAGTCGGTCCAGGTCCGACCGCCGATCCGGTTGCGCGCCTCGAGTACGAGGGTACGCAGTCCCGCCCGGCGCAGTTCCCGGGCGGCGGTGACCCCGGCGAACCCGGCACCGACGACGATCGCGTCGTAGTCGGAGCGGTTTCGACCGGCGGTCGCCGCGGGTGGCGCGACGAAGGTACCCGCCGTGCCCGCCAGCCCGGTGGTCGCAATCGCCTTGAGTACGGTTCGACGGGACGGTCGGCGCACGCCGGTCCCGTCTGACAGCCTGTCCGCTGACAGCATCATTCATCCTCGTGGATCGTTTTGCCCGCCGGGCACGAGCGCACTGTTGCCCGGTTCCCCGGGCCGCCGGGTCCTGGTCCGGAGGCGGCGGCCGGGCGGATTCACAGGAACGGGGTGTCGGGTTCGAGTCCGACCAGGGCCCGCCCGTGCACCTCGAGACTCATGTCGGGTGACATCAGCCCGTGCAGCGACAGCCCGAGCAGGTCACGGTGGAAGCGTTGGAAGGGCGATCTGCGGCTGAGCGCGGATGCCCCGGCCACCGAATGCAGTTCCTCGACCGCCTCCTTGACCAGCGCGATCGCGAAGCCGGCCTGTCCCCGTACCCGGATCTTCTCCTCGATCGTCGGCTGTTGGCCCTCGTCGGCCCGCCGCTGGAGGATCGGCAGGTAGCTCGCGGAAAGTGCCTCGGCGGCGGCGATCCGGTTCGCCGCGGTGGCGACCCGCAGTTGGGTCAGCACGTGCTGGCGCTGGTCGGTGTAGGAGCTGTAGGCCAGGCCACGGCCGGGCAGCCGTTCGAGGAACAGTTCCAGCGCCGCCTTGGCCATCCCGATGTAGGTGGCCACCGACTCCGCCACCACGAAGGTGATCAGGCTGTACTCGCGACCGGTGGCACCGGTGTTCGACCGGTCCGGAGCACCGTCGGTGAGCGCCTGCTCGGCGGTGACCATTCGCTCCGCGGGAACGAAAACATCGGTGGCGGTCGTGGTGGAGCTACCGGTGCCGCTCGCCGCGACCACGTGCCAGTCGTCGGCGATCGTCAGCTCCGCCATCGGGACCAGGACGAAGACCTCCTCCTCCTGCCCGTCCGGGTGGTGCAGGATGGCGGCGAGCAGGTCCCAGTGCGCGCCCCGGCAGCCGGTGTTGAACCGCCAACTGCCGTTGAGCCGGTAACCGCCATCCACCGGCTCCAGCGTCGCGGTGGGGGTGAACCCGCCGGAGATCCGTACCGATCCGTCCTTGAAGATCTCCTCCTGGACCCGGTCCGGGTACAGCGTCGCCATCCAGGCACTGGACACCCAGGCGACCGCGATCCAGCCGGTCGAGCCGCAGCCGCGCGCGATTTCGGTCAACACCTCGACCTGGTCGGCGAGCGGCAGGTCGAGACCGCCGTACCGGGCCGGTACGGCCATGCTGAACACGCCCGCCTTTTCCAGCAGGTCGATGTTCTCCTCGGGAATCCAGCGCCGTTCCTCGGCCTCGAAACCGTTCTCGCGCAGTCGCGGGACGATGTCCCGTACCGTGTCCAGGACGGTCGTGGTCGCATCTTGGGTGCTCAATGTGGTCTCCTCAGCGGTGGTCGTAGTGCACGGGTGGGCCGGCGGCGGGCTGGACGCCCGCCGCCGGTGAGACGTCAGCGCAGCGTGACGGGCAACCGCTGGTGGCCGTTGGAGATGAACGACTCCAGCGGGCGTAGCTGGTCCGCCGGCTCGGCCAGCACCATTGCGGGAAACCGGTCGAACAGTGCCGGCAGGCCGATCGCGGCTTCCATCCTGGCCAGCGGTGCGCCCACGCAGTGGTGTACGCCGTGCCCGAAGGCCAGGTGCTCGCGTCGGCCCGGCCGAGCCGCGTCGAACTGGTCGGCCGAGATCCCGTGGACCAACGGATCGCGCCCGGCGGCACCGAACGCGATGACGATCGGGTCGCCCCTGGCGATGGTCACCTCGCCCAGTTCGATCTCCTCGACCGCGTACCGCAGCGGCAGGTTCACGAACGGCGCCTGCCAGCGCAGCGTTTCCTCGATCACGTCGTCCCAGCCCAGCTCACCGCGACGGACGCGGTCGAGCTGATCGGGGTGGGTCAGCATGGCGAAGATCGCCTGGTCGAAGAGGTTCACCGTGGTCTCGTGCCCGGCGGTGAACATGAGCATCACGGTGTCCACCAGCTCGCGCTCGCTCAGCCCGCCCCCGTCGGTCTCGTCCACCACCTGCAGCAGCGCGGTGGTCACGTCGTCGCCGGGCCGCTCGCGTTTGATCGCCACCACCTCGTGCAGCAGGCGGTACAGCTCGTGCTCGTTGGCCTTTGCCTCCTCCTCCGAGCTGGCGGTCTGCATGATCGCGTGCACCGAGCCGAGCAGGTCGTCCCGGACCTCGTCGGGAATGCCGAGCAGTTCCGAGATCACCTGTACCGGTACCGGGTAGGCGAACTCGGCGCGCAGGTCCACCGGCTGTCCCGGTGGGAGCGCGGTGATCCGGTCCAGAATCCCGGTCACGATCGCCTCGATCCGGGGTCGCAGGGCGGCGGTACGACGTGCGGTGAACGCCCTCGCGACCAGCTTGCGCAGTCGGGTGTGGTCGGTGCCGTACGCGGTGATCATGTTTCGGTCGGCCACCCACATCGCGAGCGACCAGGTCCGGGCAAGTTCGCTCTCCCCGTTGCCCCACGCGGGCCAGTGCTGGTAGGTGTCCCGGGACACCCTCGGGTCGGTCAGCAACCGCTTGATCAGGGCATGGTCGGTGACCCACCAGGCAAGGACGCTGCCCGGCAGCTCGACCTGGGTCACCGGCCCCCGGGCCCGGAGCCGCTCGTTCTCGCCGTGGATGTCACGGCCGGTGATGTCGATGACAGGTACGCTGCTGTGACTGGTCATCCGCGGTCTCCCCTGGATTCGACACGAGTGGGTTCGCCGGTTGCCGGCCGCTCAGGCGGTGACGAACCGGCTCGCGTCCTGGTCGCGCAGGATGCCGCACACGTCACGCAGTGCGGCGTCGAACTGGGCGATCTCCTCGTCGGTCAGGTAGATCGACGGCTCGAAGCGCATCGTGTTCAGCGAGCTGGCGGTGGAGAAGATGCGGATCCGGTGCCGGTGCAGCAGGTGGCCACCGATGACGTAGGCGAGCGCCTCGTGCTCGACCCAGTCCCGGATCTCCGCTGACGACGAGGATCCCTGGTCGTGGAACTCGATGCCGAGCATCAGCCCCAGGCCGCGTACCTCCTTGACCACGTCGGGGAAGTCGGCCCGTACGGCGTTGAGCATCGCCTCGGCCTTGGCGCCCCGCTCCCTGGCCAGTCGGTACGCCAGCCCGTCCTCCGCCTCCAGCATCTCCAGCACCTTCAGCGCGACCAGGGTGGAGAACCCGTCCTTGCCGAAGGTGGAGGTGTGGATGAGTTCGAAGTCCTTGCGGTACCGCGACTCGTGCACCAGCACGGTGCCGGTCTTGGCGATACCGCCCCCGAGGCTCTTGGCCAACACGATGTAGTCGGCCCGGAGCCCGATCTGGGTGGAGGCGAGGAAGGTGCCGGAACGGCCCATGCCGCATTGGATCTCGTCCGCCACGAGCGGGCAGCCGGCCGTGTCGCACGCCTCGCGGATGGCCTGGGCGAGTTCGGTGGAGATCGGCCGGATGCCGGCCTCGCCGAGGATCGGCTCGACGTAGAACGCGGTGAACACCGGGAAATCGCGTTCGATCAGGTCGACCACGCCGTCCTCGACCGCCACGTCGAAGAGCACGGCCCGCTCGTCGTCGACGATCTTCCCGATCAGGTCGGGACGGTCCAGCGGTACGAACCGGGCCTGCGCGGCCAGCGCCCGGAACGGAAGCCGGAATTCCTCGTTGTAGGTGAGCTGGACACTGCTCGCCAATTTGCCGTGGAAGCCGCCCTCGAGCGCGAGGAACAACGGCTGCCGGGCGGACGTCTCGGCGTTGCGCCGCCCGATCTCGGCGGCGATCCGCTCGAAGCCCTCCGCCGGGTCGGCCGAGGCGGCGAGCCCCAGCAGCGCATAGGCGTCGGCCGACACGGTGGCGCCGGTGGCGACCGCCGATCGCCCCTGGTCGACGTGGAGACCGACCTCGGCGGTGAGTTCGGCGATCCGGATTCCCCGGTCGAGTTCGGCGTGCTTGATGGAGACCTCGACCGCCTCCGCCCCGGTGTTGGCGTAGAGGGCGAAGTACTTGTCCTCGGTGTTCAGCTCACGCCGGATGATCTTGTTTAGGGCGGCTGCCACGTCGATGCCGTAGGAATACCCGGCGAACTGGGCGTGCACCGGCGTCTGGGCGTCCAACACCGACTTGGCGTGCGCGACGAGTTCAGGGTTGTTGTGCCCGAACATGAGTGACCCGAAGCCGCTGGCGCAGTCCAACACGCCCACCTCGGCACCTGTCTTGTCCAGGTAGTAGAGCTGATTGCCCGCTGCCCGGACGTACTTGATGGCCAGGCCGAACTCGTCCAGAACCTCGATCAGATAAGAGTCCGCGAACTTGGGCGGACCAGACAACGAACTCATCTGTCCCTCATCTCTGTACGGCGACGGAGGCGGGTGTCGTGGATCGGCGACCACGACTTCGACCCGCTGACACAGAGATATATCGGAGCCCTCGGGCAAGTACGGTCACTGCGGGTTCACCCGGTCGCCTGCGCGGACAGATGGACGCCCGATTACCGCACAGTGATTCGTCGCCGCTCACGAGGCTCTTACCCGAGGTGCCGCCCGTACGGGCGGGGCGGCACCACTGCTACCTGGGCCCCGCCGCACCCTCCACGATGGACTGCGAAGCAGCGGACGACAACGCGTCGAGAAGCGGTCGGGTGGCCTCGTCCGGTGACATCCGGCGGCCGCGGTCGAAGTGTCGGTTGAACACCCGTGCGCCGAGCGCGCCCCGGGCCATGGTGGTGATGCGGTCGACGTCGCCACACTCGGCGATCGGCAGCGGCGCTCCGGCCGTGTCCCGCGCCCCAGCCCCGGCACCGAGCAGCAGCGCGGCCCGATCGTGGTGCCCCGCGACCGCCTCGGCACCGGCCAGCCCTTCCAGGGAAAGCGCGATCGTACGCGGATCACGGGTCAACCGGGCGGCCGCGTAGCCCTCCAGGTGCAGCCGGCGCGCGGTCGCGGCGTCCCCCCGCTGTTCGGCGATGAACCCCAGCTCGGCCAGGATCAACGCCACGCCGTTGTCACCCTCGGACTGTCGACACCAGTCGAGCCACCTGCGCAGGTGCGACTCGGCACGATCCAGGTCCCCCTGCCGCCTGGCCCCCATGCCGAGCCCGACCTCGGCGAACTGCTCCCCGAAGGTGAAGCTCTGTTCCGCAGCCGACCGCATGGCCCGCTCGTGCAGCTCCCGTGCCTGCGCGTAGTCGCCCCCGAGCAGCGCGATCCGTCCCAGTCCGGACAGCTTCGTGGAGACCTCGCCCCACAGGCCGAGCTTCTCCGCGATCCGCAGCCCGTCGCGATGCATGCGTACCGCCTGGTCGTAGTCCCCCTTGACCTCCGCCAGTTGGGCAAGCGCGTCCATCGCCTGAAGCTGACCCCAGCCGTCGCCGAGTTCCTCGAACAGCGCCGCACTCATCTCGCCACAGCGCTGGGTGGTGGCCAGGTCCCCGTGCAGTACCGCCTGGGTCGCCCGGGCGCTCAACGCGGCCGCGGTCCCCCACCGGTCGCCGAGTTCCCGGAATGCGGCGAGCGCCCGGCCGATCCGTTCCTCGTTGCCGCCCATCTCGCCGTACCCGATCTGGGTGAAGCCCAGGAACCACAGCGCGGTCGCCCGGCCCAGCGCGTCGTCCGCCCCGTCCGTCGGCCCGAGCACCTCGTCCGACTCCGGTGGGGGAAGACTGTGGTCGCCGGCCCGCAGCGCGAACCCCGCCTGCCAGGCGAGCGCCTTGGCCCGGTTCGCCGGGGTGGACTCCCCCTCGATGGCCAGTGCGGCGCTCAACGAGCGACTACCCTCGCCGAGTCGGCCGCGCAGGAACCAGTACCAGGCCGAGGCGTTCACCAGGCGCAGCGCGAGATCGGCGGCACCCTGCTGGATGGCGAAGTCCAGTGCTCCCCGGAGGTTCGCCGACTCGTCGTCGAGCCGCTCCAACCAGCGCAACTGGTCCGGGCCACATAGCCGTACCCTGGCCCGCTCGGCGAACTCGGTGTAGTGGCGCAGGTGCCGTCGCCGCAACAGCTCCGACTCACCCGCCTCGTAGAGCCGTTCGGTGCAGTACGCCGCCACCGATTCCAGCAGCCGGTAACGCCGATCCCCGGCGCCGTCGGTGGCCGCGACCAGGGACCGGTCCACCAGCCTGGCCACCAGATCCATCACCTGACCGGCGGCCACGCCCTCGCCCGCGCAGACCTCTTCGGCGGAGCGCAACGTGCAGCCACCGGTGTGTACGGCCAGCCGCCGCAGTACGGTCCACTCGGACTCGTTGAGCAGGCCCCAGCTCCAGTCGATCGCGGCCCGCAGTGTCTGCTGCCGGGCAGGCGCACCCCGCTCGCCCATCGTGAGCAGGTTGAACCGGTCGGCGAGTCGGGCGGCCACCTCGTGCACCCCCAGTGCGCGCACCCGGGTAGCGGCGAGTTCGAGGGCGAGCGGGATACCGTCGAGTCGCCGGCAGATCGCGTGGACCGCGTCGACGTTGCTCTCGTCGAGCGTGAACCCGGGGGTGGCCGCGGTGGCCCGGGCGGCGAAGAGCCGTACGGCGCTGGGCTGCTCCCCCGAGGCGGGGTCGAGCCGCACCCGGTCGTCGGGAAACGCGAGTGGTGGCACCGTCCAGAGCCGCTCGCCGGTGATGCCCAGGGGTTCCTGGCTCGTGGCCAGGATGCGCAGACCCGGGACCGCCTTGAGTAGCAGTTCGCTCAACTTCGCCACCGGCTCTATCAGGTGCTCGCAGTTGTCGAGCACCAACAGCAGCCGCTTGGTCCGCAGGGCGTCGGCGAGCCGTCCGGTCAGGGGCACCGGTCGGCCGACGAGATGGCCGCCCGCGGCGACCTCGTCGCGTACGCCGAGCACGGTGGCCACCAGATCGGCGACCTCGCCGAAGAGGGACCCGGAATGCTGGTCGACGTTCCGGTCCAGCGCGGCCAACTCGGCCAACCAGACCCCGTCCGGGTAGGCGTTTGCCGCGTGACCGGCAACCGCGAGGGCCAGGCGGGTCTTGCCGACACCACCTATCCCGTTGAGGGTGACCAACCGTCCCGCGTCCAGCATCGCGCCGACCTCGGCGATCGCCTCACGCCGCCCGATCAGCTCGTCCAGCGGGGCGGGCAGGTTGGACAGTGGTCGGCTTCCGATGGTGATCGGGTCGGGAATCGCGGTCAGCGCCGGATCCTGTTCCAGCACGGCCTGACGCAGTGCGATCAGCCCGATACCCGGCTCCAGCCCGAGTCGGTCGGCGAGAAGCTTGTGCAGCTCGTCGAAGCTGTTGAGCGCCTCGGTCTGTCGGCCGGCGCGGTAGAGCGCCCGCATCTGTGCCGCCCGCAGCCGCTCCCGCAGCGGATGCTCGGCGACCAGGTCGCTGAGTTCGCCCACGAGCAGGCTGTGCTCGCCGAGTTCGAGCATCACCTCGGCACGTTCCTCCAGCGCGACCAGGCGCTGCTCCTCGAGCCGGGTGATCGTCGGGCGGGCGAAGTCCTCGTCGGGGAAGTCGGCCAGCACGGACCCGCGCCAGAGTGCCAGCGCGTCGGCGAGTATCGCCGCCCTCGCCCGGGGGCTGCCGGTCTTGCGTGCCTCGGCGACGAGCTTCTGGAAGCGGTAGGCGTCGACCGAGCCGGGGTCCGGTCGCAGCAGGTATCCCGGCGGCCGGGAGACGACCAGTTCGCTCGCGCCGGGCTCGGCGTCCTCCAGCGTCCGGCGAAGCTGCCAGACCTTGGTGTGGAGCGCGCCGGTCCGGTTGGTCGGCGGGGTGTCGCCCCACAGGTCCTCCGTGAGTCGGTCCGTCGATACCGGGCGCGACTCATGCACCAACAAATTGGCGAGCAGCGCACGGACCTTGAACTCGGGCACCGTTATCCTCTGGCCCTGCGCGGTCCAGACTGCCAAAGGTCCGAGAATCCCGAAGCGCATGGACCCAACCATATCGCCGTACGGTGATGGGTCCGAGACGCCCCGAACATCCGGAGCATCCGAACGCCGTACCGGTGGCCGGGCCGATTCAGGCCGCCGGCCGGAGCGTGTTCGACGTCGGGGGCGATGTCCGCAGGCCAGACGCTCGAAATCGGCTCTGCGCCGGGGGCCTCAGGACCAACCGGCCGACCGGTCAGCGACCGCATCAGAATTGCCTCACATTTGACCGACAACGCGCGAAAAGAAATCCAGATGCGGACAAGTTCATATACTCTAGCCGATATAGTGAGCACTTCACGGACCACATATCCTCGTCCGAAACCCGACCCGAAAACACCCCCTGCCTGCCGACCCAGTTTTCGTAATGGTCGGACAGCGACACCCGCGTGCGTTGCGCTCGGATATCCCGACGGCGCAGATCCGGGCAGCCGACGGTGGGCCGCGTACACGCGACGCACGCCGCCAACCCAAGCCGGGGATTCGCGCTAGGCGAACCCGAGGCTGTCCGGGACCGGTCCGGCGCCCGCCTTCATACCGGGAGCGACCAGCGCGGTGCCCAGTACGCGTCGAGCCAGCCGTCGGGTCTCTTTGTCCACCACGGACAGAATCGAGCTACGCAGCCGGTACACGGCGCTGTCGGAGGTCGAGTCGAGCGTGATGCACGCCGTGTGGCGCTTACCCCCGCCCCAGTTCGGCCGACGGTCGAGCAACTCCGGGCGGGCGACCACGATGACGAACAGTGGTGCTCGACCAGATGCCTCGGCGAGTTCCTCCACCGAGTCCAACGCCTCCTCTGCCGCGCCGGACACCTCGTCGATCACCGCCACCACCGGCTTGTCGTCCGCGGCGAGTTCCAGGAAGCGGCGCCACGCCAGCAGGGTTTCGGCCTTGGCGGCCTTCTGGACCCGTTCCTGCGCCGACGGGTCGAGCAACGCTTGGAGAGAGAGCATCAGCCAGTCGGCCTCGTAATCCGGGCAGTCGCTGCCACGGATGACCGCCGCCAACTTCCCGGCCGCCACCGCCGCCGAGTCGCCGCGCTGGATGCCGCAGATCGAGGTGAGAATCTCGGTCTGCGCGGCGAGGATGCCCGTCCGGGCGGACAGCGGGATACGTCGGTCCAGGAAGATCGTCTCCGGGCGCTCGTCGAGCATCCGCCGCTCGAACTCGGCGAGAAATCCGGCAACGTGCGCGGCCGAGCTTCCGAACACGGTGACCAACTGCGGCTTCGCCCGCTCCCGGGTGCACTCCAGCAGCCCCCGCATCACCGCCAGCTCACTCTCGTGCTCGGACGACGGCGTGGCCGGATCCTTGAGGTTCTCCGGGTGATCGCCCTCGGCCCGCCACCCACCGGGCGAGTGTTTGGGCTGGCGACTGGCGATCAGATCCTCGGTGAGCTGACGGGTCTTGTCGCAGATCCACACCTCGCCCCCGGGCACCAGACCGAGCAGGTGCTGGCATTTGTCGATCAACGCACCGTCCACCGTGGGCGGCTCGTCCTGGGGGCCGAGCCGATACCGTACGAGTGCCTCACCGGTCACCACCGCGGCGCGGACGATCAGTCCTGGCTCGCCGAGCACCATCCGGGGCCCGGCCAGGCGCGAGGCGCTGAGGCAGTCGCGCAACATCAGCACCGCCCGGACCGCACGCAGCTCGTCGTTGCCGTACCGTCGCGGCGCTCCGAACAGGGCCAGTGAGGCGGAGCCGATCGACGCGGATACGGTGCCACCCAACTGTTCGATGCCGACTTTGACTACAGATGAGACGCTTGCTAGCGTATTGTCTACTTCAGCGGGATCGAGGTCGGCGAAGTTGGGGTTCGGGCGCACACTGACGATGGCGATGCTGACCTGTCGACGCTGCGCGGCCGAACGTTGCCGCGGGATGCGCGGCGGGATGCCCGGCGCCTCAGGCGCGGGCTCAGGTCGCGCCCTGCCCTCGTTCGCCGCCTGCGCGGTCGCGGCCACCTGCTCGGACACCGCCCGGACGGACGGGCTCGCGGACACCTCGACCCGAGCCTGCCCGGGCAGCACCCCCGGCGGCAGCGCCAGGGTCGGGTCGTGGGTGAGGATCGCGTGCTGAAGCTTCTGCAGGCTCGGCCCCGGCTCGAGCCCGAGGTCCTCCACGAGTGCGCTGCGCATCCTGCTGTAGACGCTCAACGCATCCGCGTGCCGGCCGCACCGGTACAGCGCCAGCATCAGCTGTCCGCAGGCCCGCTCCCGGAGCTTTTCGGTGTCGACCAGGCTTTCCAACTCGCCGAGCACCGAGTGGTGTCGACCGCACGCCAACTCGGCGTCGAAGTAGTCCTCCATCGTGCTCAGCCGCGTCTGTTCCACGGCTGCCAGTTCCGGCCAGGCGGTGCCGCTCTCCACCAGGTCGGCCAGGGCCGCACCGCGCCAGGTCGCCAACGCCTCGCGAAGCACGTCCGCGGCCTTCTCCGGGGTACGCGCCGCGAGCAACGCCCGACCCTCCTCGGCGCGGCGATGGAACCGGTGCAGGTCGACCCGATCGGGGTCCACGTGCAGCACGTAACCTGGGGCCCGTGTGGTCAGGGTGGCCATCTCGTCCCCGTAACCGGCCGAAGCCAGCACCGTACGCAGACCCCAGACCGCGTTCTGGAGCATCTTCCTGGCCGAGGCTGGCGCGTCGTCCCCGGTCCAAAGGGCACCGAGCAGCTGACTTGTCGGCACCACCTGGTTGGCCCGCAGCAACAAGAATCCCAATGTGGCCCGCTGTTTGATGCCACCCAATGAAATTGTGCGGTCATTGTGCGTGGCTTCTAGCGGACCCAGTAGCCAGAACTGCATTTCCTCTCCCAGATTCGGTGCAGTCGCGTCACACGAAGTCAACACAGCAGTCGTTCAGCATCGACGTTGTCGCCTCCCGGCCGTAGCCAATGACCCGAAGGGTGTTGTGACCACCTCCCGTTCCCGCGGCCACGGGACCTCCGGTGCCGAGCCCGTCGTCGTTCCGGATCACCCATGCCACCACCTGTCACCGCCGCGACGGTTCACCTGGCGACATCGCGGCCGATGCCTCCGCGTCGGTCACCTCCGCCTCCGGTCCGCCGTCCGACCCGTCTGCGGCGCCAGCGGTGTCGGTGTCGCGCAGCAGCACCACCGCGATCACCGCGATCACCACGGTCAGTACGCCGCTCACCGCACCGACCACGTTCAGCCCGTCGGTGAACGCCCGCCGGGCCGCGTCCAGCAAGGGAGTCCCGAGTTGGCCCGGCAGGTCGCCGGCCACCGCGACGACACTCGCCAATGCGTCCCGGCTCGCGTCGACCGCCTCGGGTGGCAGCCCCACCGGCATCGAGTCGGTCATCCCGCTCCGGTAGACCACCGCCCCCACGCTGCCGAGCACCGCGACGCCGAGCGCCAGACCGAACTCCATGCTCGTTTCCGACAGCGCTGCGGCCGAACCGGCCTTGGCCGGCGGAGCGCCGCCGACCACCAGGTCGGTGCCGAGTGCCATCAGCGGCCCGACACCCAGGTAGACGATCACCAGGCCGGTCACCACGAGCCCCACGCCGTCGCGGCTGTCCACGATCGCGAGCAGGAAGTAGCCGACGGCCGACACCCCGAGCGCGATGCCGACGAGAAGCCCCGGCGCGATCCGTCGGGCGATGACCGGGGCGGCCATCGAGGAGATGATCATCGCCGCCGCCGACGGCAGCAGCCACAGCCCGGCGGTCAGCGCCGAGTATCCGGCGACCAGTTGGAGGTACTGCGTCACCAGCATGTAGACGACGCCGACCACGGCCAGGCCCACCAGCAGCGCCGTCAGCGCACCCACGAACACGCGGTTGGCGAACAGTCGCATGTCGAGCAAGGGATCGGACAGCCGGCGCTGGCGGCGGGCGAACAGGACTCCGAACAGCACCCCGAGCACCATCGACGCGAGCGGCAGCACCGCCACGCCGCCCTCCGCGATGCCCTTGAGGCCGTAGATCACCGGCAGGATCGCAGCCAGAGACAGCGCCACACTCGGAAGATCGAGCCGACCCGCTTCGGTGTCGCGGCACTCGGGCAGCAGCACCGGCGCGGTCGCGAGCAGGATCAGCATGACGGGTACGGCCAACAGGAACACCGATCCCCACCAGTACCACTCGAGCAGCGCCCCACCGACCAACGGCCCCGCGGCCACACCGACCGAGAAGCAGGCGGCCCAGACCCCGATGGCCAGTCCACGTTGCCGGGCGTCGTGGAACATGTTGCTGATCAACGCGAGGGTGGACGGCATCAGCGTGGCTCCGGCGATGCCGAGCAGCGCCCTGGCCCCGACGAGCATGACCGCGGTGGTCGAATACGCCGCGACGACCGAGGCGACGGCGAAGAGGGCGGCCCCGACGAGCAGCAGCCGCCGTCGGCCGATCCGGTCGCCCAGCGTGCCCATGGTGACCAGGAAGCCAGCGATCATGAAGCCGTATATGTCGATGATCCAGAGCAGCTGGGTGCTGCTCGGTTGCAGGTCCGCCCCCAGGTGCGGCAGGGCGAGGTAGAGCACGGTCGCGTCCACCGACAGCAGCAGGGTCGGCAACGCCAGTACCGCCAACCCGAGCCACTGCCTGGCACCCGCACGCGAACCCGGTGCGGTGACAACCCTTGGATCCATGAGCCGTTCCTTCCGTTCGGGGACGCGTCAGTGCCGAGCCGGCGCGGCGGTCGGGACCGCACGTACCGGTGCACACTCGCGAGTGACTGGCTGGCTCATGGGAGGGCCCGGTCACCGCCGAGACCGGGCCCTCCCACGTACACCCGACCGATCCTGGGTCAGCGCGCGGTCGACTTGCGCAGAACCTCGATCAGACTGGCGAATCCGTCGCCGCCGTGGCCGCGCTGGATCGCCTGTTCCGCACGGGCCTTGAGGAAGGCCGGTAGTTCGGCGTCGACACCCTGAGCCCGGCTGGTCTCCACCAGGTGCTCGATCGCCGCCGCCTGCATCCCCAGGGCCGAGTCCGCGTCCGGGTACCGGCCCTCGTCCACCTGCGCGGCGATGTTCGGAATCTCCGGGGCGATGACGTGCTCGAACCAGGCCGAGGCGTACGGCAGGAACTGCGCCGCCTTGACGTTCTCCGTGCCGACCAGCGCCAGCGAGTGCAGGAGCCCGGTCCAGGTGGTCCACATGAGGCCGAGCAGCGCCACGTCGTACAGCGACGGAAGCCCGGCATCCGTGCCCAGGTGGGTGCCGCCACCGGCGATGCTGGCCAGGGTCTGCTCGTGCGCCTCGAAGACCGCGGTGGGGCCGCCGTAGAAAATCAGGCACTCCGGCTGACCGATCATCGGCGGGATCGCCATGATCGCCGCGTCGAGGTAGTCGATACCGCGTTCGGCCAGGAATTCAGCCAGGTCACGGGCTTCCTCCGGGGTACCGGAGGTGAGGTTGACCAGGACCCGACCGGTGAAGGCGTCGCCGAGCGAGCTGGTGATCTCCCGTACGGCCTTGTAGTCCAACACGCAGATCAGGACCACCCCGCTCGCGGCGACCGCCTCGGCAGGTGTGGCGGCACGGACAGCGCCCTTGGCGACCAGGTCGTCAGCCTTCTGCGGCGAGCGGTTCCAGACGGTGGTCGGATGTCCCTTATCCAGGAGCGCCCGGGCCAACGCCGAGCCCATCGCGCCCAGACCGATGACCGTCACGGGTGCACGGTTCTCTGCTGTCATAACTGCTCCTCCTTTGCACCGGACATGGCGGCGACGCCGATATCCGGCTTGATGTGCTGTCGTGCTTCGGGAGCGCTCTCCAGCCGGATAGGCGTCTGGTTCGAGAACCCGACGCCGCCCGCGACCTGATGTCGCCCCCACCTACTGTGCGGTACGCTTCTCCGGATTCACTCTCGATTTCCTCTCGGTCAGCTCCGGAGAGGACGTCGCCGCACTCCGATACGGAGTGGAATGCCTGGTCAGGGGCACTTGTGCGTGCCGCAGGAAACCGGCTGTACAGCCCGGGTCAATCAACTGCTCACCGAGCCCGAACAAGATCACGGTCGGGCAGACAGTTGCATGCCGTGAGCACCATCGGGTTAATGAATTGTAAACCGAGGCGGCTGATCCGCATTCATACCAAACGTGCGAGCACAGTGGCTATCCGGTCAGCCCATCGCTTCACGGTCGGCCCGGGGTTGACCCGATTTGAAGGACTCGGTCAATAGCTCGTCACGCTACTCGGACCAATCTCTGTGGCGCTGACCGGACCAGCTTGTCGGCTCCACATGGGGAAGTACCTCGCTGGCCAACCACTCCAACGCCTCACCCACCAGGCGACCGTCGACGGGGATCCACAGCGAGCACATCGACACACCCGCGTCGGCGAGCTGGCGCAGGTCCTCGATGATCGCTTCGGTGGTGGCGTCGGTGCCGCCGAGCAGCCGGCCCGGCGCGGGCCGGACAGCCGGAATTCCCGGCGGTACCAGGAACCCGACCGTGCTGATCTCGATCGTCGCCGGGTCGCGTCCCGTGCCGACCGCCAGTTCCTCGATCCGGTGCCGGAAGAAGCGTGCGTCCTCGTGGTCGATGCCGGAGCCGTGCCAGCCGTCGCCGAACCGCAGCGCGCGTCGGATTGCCGCGTCGCTGTGTCCGCCCACCCAGATCGGTGGCCCGCCGGGTCGGTGTGGTGGGACGCCGATGCTCGCGTCACGGAGGCCGGCGAACCTGTCGTCCAGGTTTCCGGTGGTGCCGGACCAGAGGGCCTTCATGATCTCGAGGCTGTCGTCGGTCCGCTGGCCCCGGAGCCGGATTGGCACCCCCAGTGCGTCGAACTCGTGCGGGTTCCATCCGGTGCCGACGGCAACCACCAGGCGGCCCGCCGACATGACGTCCAGCGTCGCGATCTGGTTGGCCAGCACCACGGGTCGGTAGTAGGGCAGGACCAGCACACTCGTCGCGATACCGATGTGGGTCGTCGCACCGGCGACCGCCGACAGGAGGACCAGCGGATCGAGCCCAGTTCCGTTCGGGTTCTCCAGTACGTGGTTGGCCATGAGCACATACTCCAGACCGATCCGCTCGGCATCCCGCGCTGCCCGGAGCATGGCGTCACCCGGGACACGCGGCCACGACTGCGGCTCCAGGGAGAGTCCGAATCTCATACCCGTCTCCTGACGGTGATGGTGTAGGGAGCAGCGGTCCCGCGGTCCGGGTCGGCGGATCCGGACCGTCGGTGCCGGGAGTCAGTGAGTGTCGGAGGTGGCGATGGCGAGAACCGGCTCGCCGGCCAAGGGTGTCCCGTCGCAGGCCATCGCCGTCTCGGTCTCCAAGACCTGCCGGGCGAGCCGCCCGCGCAGGTCCTGCAACGCGGCGATACGCCGGTCGAGGGCGCCGAGCCGGTCGGCGGCGATCCTGATCGCGTCTGGACACATGGGCAACGTGCTCAACGGCCGATCGAGGCAGCCCTTCTCGATCGAGAGCCGGATATCCTCGACGGTGAGGCCTGATTCGAGCAGTTCACGAATGTTCCGGACCCTGACCACCGCCAATTCGTCGTACTCCCGATAACCGTTGGAGGCACGACGCGGAGCAATCAAGCCCTGTTGCTCGTAGTACCGCACGGACCTGGTGCTGACGCCGCAAGCACGGGCCAGTTCCCCGATGCGCATTCCGATCACCCCTCACGCACCTGGTGATGCTAGAACATTGACACTAACGTCAAGGTCAATTGCATCGGCGTTCCTAACCGTGGAAAACCTCGTCGGCGACACCACTCCGGTCACCCGGCCGGTACCACCATGACTCACGCTCGTCGTCCAGCGCATCAAGGTCGTCGTCCGAAGGACGGTAGCCGTCCGGCAGGAGCACCGACCACGCACCGGTCCGCTGCACGATCTGACGCAGTTGCGCGACCGCCGGTACCCGGCGCAGGTCCTCGACCGTCAACGGGTTGCCGTCGACGAGCATCGTGTGGCCGAGGCCGTACCACAGCGCGATGAGCTCCGCGTCGCCGTCCTGCTCGGCCGAGGCCGCCACGGCCAGCACGACGTCGATCAGCGCGGTACGGCGGGGCGCGACCGCGTCGAGCCCCTGCAGGCGCCCCTCTTCGACCATGCGCCGCCACAGCGCCGTGCCCGCCTCGCAGTACAGCCACGGCGGGTCGACGTAGCCGTCTTCCAGCTCGTCGTCGTAGCCGTCGAAGTCGTCGTCGTCCTCGTCGAACTCGCGCAGCCCGGTGAACTCGGTCAGCGCGTCGAAGAAGTCTCGGCGCTGCGCATAATCGGGATGCTCCTCGACGGGGAACCGGTACGTGTGCCCGCGGCGCAACAGGACGCCGATCACGCGTCCCTGGGTGTGCGAGCAGTCGAACCGACGCTGGAAGGCGTACAGCGCGACGAACCAGTCCCGCAACCGGTCGTCGTCCTCGCCATGGTGGGCATCCAGGACCAGGACCGACAGGTGGACGAGGTCTTCTATTTCATGCAACGACACGGCGGGCCTTTCCGGATGGGGAGGTCGGCGTAGTAGACCTGGTGTGCCACGTACCGGCGGCGGTGGTCCCGGTCGGCGGTGGCGAGGGACTTCATGAGCTGTCCAGGTCACTCAGGCGGTGCAGCGTCTCGGCGTACCTGCCCGAAGCGAACCTGAAGGAAATCGTAAGCGGCCCTCGGCAAAGTTCTCCCTGTCAGCAGCGACACCGTAACGACCTGGGAGAACCTCCGATGCGCAAGCTCATCAACTCCACCTACCTCACCCTCGACGGCGTCATCGAGAACCCCATGTGGACGTCGCCCTACTTCTCCGAGGAGGCGGCCGAGGTGGCCGCCGCGCTCACCACCGGCGCGGACGCCCTGCTCATGGGCAGGGCCACCTACGACGGCTTCTCGCAGGCCTGGCCGGCGATGGACGAGAACGACCCGGCCACCGGTGCCGCCTTCTTCAACAACGTGAAGAAGTACGTGGCGTCCACGACGCTGAAGGACCCCTCCTGGAAGAACACCGAGGTGCTGGAAGGCGACCTGGTCGAGGCGGTCGCGAAGCTCAAGGCCCAGGACGGCAAGGACATCGTCCAGTACGGGTACGGCGAGGTCACCGCACAGCTCGTGAAGGCCGGCCTGGTCGACGAGGTGAAGTTCTGGATCCACCCGGTCATCGAGGGCGTCCACAGCTTCACCAGTGTGCTGAGCGACGCAAAGGCCACGTTCGAACTGATCGACACCAGGGTCTTCGAGAACGGCGTCATCGTCGCCACCTACCGGCCGAAGGCCACCGCCTGATCGAGGGTGAGCTTGGCGCCCTCGGCCACCAGGTCGTCGAAGCGTTCCTGGCCGAGCGCGGCAACTGCCCGTCGCGCCGCCCGGTCGAGCTCGTCCTGCTCGGCCGGGGCGGCCGGGGCGGCATTGTGGTCGCGGGCGGTGGCCGCCGCGCCCAGCATCCGGGCGGCCGCGGCGGGCTCGGCCAACGCGGCCATGCCCTCGACCGCGCCGATGCCGTCCCGGGTGGAGCCGATGGCAGCGGCGTACGCCTCCGCATGCAGTGCCCAGGCGGCCGACGGGTCGCCCTGCAGTTCGCGCGCGTAGCCCAGCTCGACCAGGATCATCGGCAGGTACGGCGGCGGCTGCGCCTCGATCCGGCCATGGTCGGCGATCCGGGTCAGGTGGGTGACGGCCTGGTCGAGGCGGCCCGAGCGGCGGGCGGCGATGCCGAGGCCCATCTCGGCGAACACCACCGCGGCGGGGGCGCCCTGTTCGACGGCCAGCCGGTAGGCGCGTTCCGCCAGCTCCCGCGCGACCCCGTAGTCCCGGCCCTGCACCGCCAGCCAGGCCAGCCAGGACAGCTTGCCGCCGACCTCGGGCCACAGCGAAAGCTCGGTCGCCCAGCGCAGCCCCTCCCGGTGCACGGCGGCGGCCCGCTCGTTCTGGCCGCGGAACTCCGCCAGCCCGCCGAGCCAGTCGCTGGCCCGCAGCCGCCCCCACCGGTCGCCGAGCTCGGCGAAGAGCGCGTCGCTGCGGGTGGCGACCGCCTCCAGCGCGGACGGATCACCGGCCGCGTGCGCGAGCATCGCCCGCGACGCCAGCACCGCCGCCTCGGCCCACGAGTCGTCGAACTCCTCCGGCAGCAGCAGCGCGGCGAGCGCCAGGTGACCCCGTTCCAGCACGGCGTTCGCCACGAACCAGGCCGCCCGCCCCGCCGGATCGAGAGCAAGCACATCCCGTACGTCCGCAGGCACCGGCTCGCCTTGCTGCAGAGCGAGCCCGAGTCGCCAGGGCGCGGCCAGGCGCTCTTCCTCGGCCGTGCCGACCAGCGCCAGGGCAGCGCGCGCCTCGCTGAGCCGGCCCCGCAGCACCCAGTACCAGGTAAGGGCGAGCGCCAGCCGCAAGCCGCCGCCGTGGCTGAGCGCCGCCTGCAGGTTGGCCCGCTCGGCGTCCAGGATCGCGAGCCATTCCCGCTGCTCGGGACCGCGCAACAGGGGATCGGCGCGCTCGGCGAGCGACCGGAAGTACGCGGCGTGCCTGCCCCGGATCGTGGCGGCATCGGTGAGCTGCGCGGCGCCGAACTCCGCGACCGACTCCAGCAGCCGATAGCGCGGCCCCGGCTCGGCCACCACGAGCGACCGCTCCACGAGCCGGTCCACGGCGTCCAGGCCGGCGTCGCACACCTGCTCGGCGGCCTCGGGTGTGCAGCCGTCGCGGAACACCGAGAGCCGCGCCAGCACCTCCCGATCTTCCGGGTCCAGCAGGTCCCAGCTCCACGCGATCACCGCGGTCAGCGTGCGCTGCCGTTCCGGCACGTCGCGCTGCCGCGTGGTGAGCAGCCGGAAGCGGTCGTCCAGCCGATCCACGACGCCCTGCACGCCGAGCGCACGCACCCGGGTCGCGGCCAGTTCCAGGGCCAGGGGCAGGCCGTCCAGCCGGCGGCAGAGCTGCGCCACCGCGGGCGCGGTCTGCTCGTCGAGCCGGAACCCTCGGTGCTGAGCGGACGCGCGCGCCGTGAAGAGCCGGGCCGCGGCCGAACGCCGTACCGCGTCGACGTCGGCCGGATCGGACGGCAGCGCGAGCGGCCCCACCTCCCAGATCCGCTCGCCCGCCAGCAGCAGCGGCTCGCGGCTGGTGGCGAGCACGCGCACCCCGGGCGCATCGCGGAGCAGCCGCCCGACCAGTGCGGCGACCGCTGCGATCACGTGCTCGCAGTTGTCCAGCACGAGCAGCATCTCGCGGTCCCGCAGCGCCGCCACCAGCCGATCGGCCGCAGAACCGGTCGTGCCCGGCGCCTCGTGCAGGCCGAGCACCCCGAGCGCCTGCTCCGCCACCCGCGTGTCTGCCGGCGAAAGCGGCGCCAGCTCCACCAGATGTACGCCGTCTGGCTGCACCTGTTCGGCCGCGGCCGCCGCGGCGAGCCGGGTCTTGCCCACCCCGCCCGGCCCGACCAGGGTGAGCAGCCGGCCGGCCGGGATCAGGGTGCGCAGCTCCGTCAGGGCCTCGGCCCGGCCGATCAGCTCGTCCAACTGGGCGGGCAGGCTGTTGCGGACCATCGCGGACTTGGGCGGGGCGCTGAGGCCCGGGTCCTGGTCGAGGATCTGCCGGTACAGGGCGGCCAGTTCAGGCCCCGGGTCGAGGCCCAGCTCGTCGGCGAGCCGCTCACGCAGCCCGGCGTAGCTCTCCAGGGCCTCGGCTTGCCGCCCCGTGGCGTACAGGGCGCGAATGTGCAGGGCGCGCAGGCCCTCCCGCAGCGGATGGCGCTCGACCAGCTCGGCCAGCTCCGCGGCCACCAGGTCGTGCTCGCCGCGGGCCAGTCGGGCCTCGGCGAGCCGCTCGTGCACGACGAGCCGCTGCTCGATGAGCCGGGTCACCTCGGCGCGGGCGAACTCCTGGTCGGCCACGTCGGCGTACGCCTGGCCGCGCCACAGCGCGAGCGCCGCGCCGAGCCGGACCACGTCGGTGGCATCAGCGAGCGCGGTGAACCGGTCGGCGTCCACGTCGTCGGCCCGCAGCCGGTAGCCCGGTGGCCGCGACTCGATCAGGTCACGGGCCCCCGGTTCGGCGTCGTTGAGCGCCTTGCGCAGTTGCGACACGCGCACCTGCAACGCGCCGGCCGGGTTCGCGGGTGCGTCGTCGCCCCACAGGTCCTCGATGAGCCGGTCCGCGGAGACCACCTTGTTGCGGTGCACCAGCAGGTCGGCGAGGAGCATCCGCACCTTGGCGCCGGGCACGACGACCTGCTCGCCGTCGTCGGTGGTGACGGCGAGCGGACCGAGGATGCCGAAGCGCACAGCGGGTCATGCTACGGCGGTAAGCCGACCGTAAGCGCAGCCACGCACGCTGAGCGCATGGAGATCTATTTCGAGGACCACGGTACCGGCCCGGGACGGCCGCTGATCCTCGTGCCGGCCGCGCTGTCCGGCATCCGTACGTCGTACGGCGTGCTGTTGCCGTTGCTGGCGCGAAGGCGGCGCGTCGTCCCGATCGAGCTGCCGGGGCACGGACGCACTCCCGACTGCGACGGCCCGTACACCGTGGAGGGCTTCGCGGCGGAGGTGGTGCACCTGCTGGACCGTCTCGGCCTGCCGCAGGCGGATGTGCTCGGCTGGGGCCTGGGCGCCTCGGTCGCGCTGCGGCTCGGCACCCACCACCCGGCTCGGGCCGGCCGGCTCGTGCTCGCCTCGTCGGCCTTCGACCGCGGTGGCCTGCACCCGGGGCTGCTCGACGGCGCCCAGCACCTGCGCCCCGAGCACCTGTACGGCTCGGAGCTGCACGAGGAGTACCTGCGGACCGCGCCCGACCCGGGCGGCTGGGACCGTCTCGTCACCAAGATGGCCGTGCTGGACGCGCATCCGCCCGAGTGGACGTCCGCGCAGATCCGGGCCTTACGGGTTCCCGCGCTGATCGTGGTGGGCGACGCGGACATCGTCCGGCCGGAACATGCCGTACGGATGTTCCGGCTGCTCGGCGGCGGCGTTCCCGGCGACGTACGCGGGCTGCCGCGCTGCCGCCTCGCGATCCTGCCCGGCACGACCCATGCCTCGCTGCCGCAGCGGGCCGCGCTGCTGGCCCCGCTGGTGGAGGAGTTCCTCGACGAGTGCTCATGACACCAGTTCCTCGGCGGCGATCCGAGGGCCCACAACGACCACGCCGACCTCGGGTCCGAGGAGCGCGACGTCCTCGACGGTGCCGCTGGCTGACCGCGCGGGTTGTCCTGCGCGGTCAGGTGGATGCCGGCCTGCGGCGCAGCTCTCGGATGACACCGTGCCGCTTCAGCGCCCAGACCAGGCGGCGGGCCGGACGGTGCCGCAGGAGCAGCAGCATCGCCTCCCCGACCAGCGTCAGTCGACGTCCGTGGAGGTCGTCCTCCGCCACCTTCCACAGCAGTGTCCGCATCCCCCTCGACTCGAGAGCGTGGCGGATCTCGGCGCGGACCGCGGAATCGTCCAGAGCGGACCGAATCGACGACGCGAGACCCGGGCGGTCGGCGAGGTTGACCGAGATCGCGGCGGCGAGGCTGTGCCGGATGTCGTCGGTCTCGACAAGCAGCAGAACCGCATCGCGAATCTCCGCTGTCTCCAGCGCCGAGCGTAGGAGTTCCATCGCCCGACGCCGCACCTCGTCGTCGTGGTCGTCGACGGCCAGCGCGGCGAGCAAGGACGTCACCTCGTCAAGGTCGATCAGGTGCCGCAGGCCGGCCCGGAAGTCGGGTCGTTCCCAAGCGGCGAGCAGCACCTTGACCATGTTGCGATCCATGCCCTCACCTACCCGGTCGGCACTCGGGACGAAACGAGTGGGACTCAAGCATCACGCTCGGCGCCCGGAGTCGGTACAGCTTGTCGTTCGTTGGTCTCGGTATGGCCTCGCGAGCGTCGAGGCCCTCCTCGCTACTTCTCACGCTCGTTATGAGGTGATGCGCCGTGCACAGATCAGCGATCGGCACCCTGTTCATCGCCTTCTCCGGTTGTGTCGCGGCCTCGACGGCAATGGCGGCGACCCACCGTGAGACCGGTCTCGGTCTGGGGCCGGCGTGGGCATGGATACTCACGGGCTTTCAGGTGAGTGCCCTCCTGGCCGTCGGGCGTGGTCTGGGAGTCGGCTGGCTGATCGGCGCGAGTGTCCAGGTGTGCTGGGTGACGTACGCGATACTCACGTCACAGCACGGCTTCATCCCGGGTTGCGTGGTCTCCCTCGCCGTTCAGGGCTATTCGTATCTGCGCACCCTTCGACAAGCGCGTGCAACGGCCGCCACCATGTCCAGCCAGGCGCCGGCCACACGTGGGACCGCCTACGCCCGACCCCGGCAACCTCGCAGGACCTCGGCCAGGCGCCCCGCACAGCCGACCAGACGCCTACGGGTTCGGTAGGCATTCGAACCATCGGCATCGAGCCAACATCCTGTCGGGAATTTCGGAAATCGACTCAAGCACCCTGGCCCCTTGCTCGTGTCATGGGAGGGCCACGTGTTGGATGTGATCCTTCGGGCCGACATAGACTGCGCCGGTGACCGGAAAGACACCGGACGGTCCGCTGGGTGGAAAACGTCGACATGAACCGACGATGGCCTCGATCGCCCGGCTGGCCGGGGTTTCGGCGCCGACGGTGTCGAGGGTACTCAACGGCCGCGCGGGCGTCTCGACGGAGACCCGTCGGCAGGTGGAATCACTGCTCCGGGAGCACGGCTACCGGCGGCCCGCCACAATGGAGCCGGCGCCCAGCGTAGAGGTCGTGTTCTACGGGCTGGAAAGCTACCTGGCCGTCTCGATCATGCGTGGGGTGGAGGAGGTCGTCCGTCGGCGGGACTTCGCGGTCGGCTTCACCGAGGTGCGGGGCAGGGCAGCGTTGGAACGCCCTTGGACCGATCAGCTTTTGGCCCGCCGGCCGATCGGCGTGATCGCGGCGCACTCCTACTTCACCCCGCAGGAGTACGCCGCACTCGCCGCCGGCGGCATCCCGCTCGTGGCGCTCGACCCGTCCGGGGTGCCACCCGACGGGGTCCCGGCAGTAGGTTCGGCGAACTGGAGCGGCGGGGTCGCGGCCGCCCGGCACCTGCTGGAGTTGGGTCACCGACGGATCGCGGTCATCGGGGGGCCGGTCGAGTCCCTGATCGCACGAGCCCGGCTCGACGCCTGTCGGGCGACGTTGGACGCCGCTGGTGTGCCGCTGGACGGGCGGTTCCTGCGAACCGGGCGGTTCTTCTTCGAGGACGGCCTCGATCTGGGTCGTGGCCTGCTGAGGCTGACCGATCCGCCGACGGCGGTGCTGTGCGGCAACGATCTGCAGGCCCTCGGGGTCTACGAGGCGGCGCGCCGGGCCGGTCTGGCGATCCCGCACGACCTGAGCGTGGTGGGGTTCGACGACCTGGAGTGTGTCCAGTGGTGCGGCCCGCCGATGACTACCGTGCGGCAGCCGTTCGACGAGATGGGTGCGACTGCCGCCAGGCTGGTCCTGGCCTTGGCCGCGGGCGAGAGCCCCGTTCATACCCGGCTCGAACTGCCCGCCACGCTTGTGGTCCGCGAAAGCACCGCACCACCGGCTCGCCCCTGAGGGCGCAGCGAGCAGGGCGAACGTGACTGCCGCACGCAGGATCATCACGATGATCGTCGATATGTGTCGTCCACGGCGCTTGCCAACGCAATCGTTTCGTTCGATACTTGAAACGCTTGCGAAGCCGGACAGCAACGAGGACGACGGGCAGTCCTCGTTCGATCCTCCGCCTGCATACCCAACGGGCGATGCGGCGCCGACCGCTGTCGTCGCGCAGACGCCGTACGGCGCCGACCCACTGCCGGCGACACGACATCGGCACCCGCTTGCCGACGTCACCAAATCGTCAGGCAGCTAGCACCAGGAGCCGAGGCATTTCGACGCATAGTTGCGGGGCAAATTGTTAGCGCTAACATCCACAACACAGAAAGGTCTGTCGATGGCAGTCATGATGTCTACCGTTGGTAGGTCCCCGTCGATCGCACCGCCATTTCGGCGGCGTGGATGGCTCCCGAGGGTCGTCGCCGTCGGTGTCGCGGCGGTAGTGGTCGGTGCCGCCGCGGCGGTGATGTCGACGCCCGCGGCTGCGGCGACGGTCGACCCGAGCGCGTGGTACGTGCTCGTGAACCGCAACAGCGGCAAGGCGTTGGACGTGTACAACCTGGCCACGAACGACGGGGCGCGGATCACCCAGTGGGCCCGGAACAACGGCAACCAGCAGCAGTGGCAGTTTGTCGACTCCGGCGGCGGCTACTACCGGTTGAAGTCGCGGCTGTCGGGCAAGGTACTCGACGTCTACAACTGGTCGACCGCCAACGGCGCCGGCATCGTGCAATGGACCGACGGCAACGGAGCCAACCAGCAGTTCCGGTTGGCCGACTCGGACGGCGGCTACGTGCGGTTGATCAACCGGAACAGCAACAAGGTGGTGGAAGTGCAGGGCGCCTCGACCGCCGACGGTGGCAACGTCGTGCAGTACGACGACTGGGGTGGCAACAACCAGCAATGGCAACTCGTCCGCGTCGACGGCGGAGGCACTCCCACCACGCCGCCGACGACGCCACCACCCGGTACCTGCGCCCTCCCCTCGACGTACCGGTGGACGTCGACCGGCTCGCTGGCGAACCCGAGGTCGGGGTGGGTTTCGCTCAAGGACTTCACCCACGCCCCCTACAACGGCAGGCAACTCGTCTACGCCACGACGCACGACACCGGGACCTCGTGGGGGTCGATGAATTTCGGTCTCTTCACGAACTGGTCCGACATGGCCTCGGCGAGCCAGAACCAGATGCCGTTTGCCGCTGTCGCGCCTACGCTTTTCTACTTCGCCCCGAGGAACATCTGGGTGCTTGCCTACCAGTGGGGTGCGACCGCATTCTCCTACCGGACGTCGAGCGACCCCAGCAACGTGAATGGGTGGTCGGCGCAGCAGGCGCTCTTCACCGGAAGCATCTCCGGCTCCGGCACCGGGCCCATCGACCAGGCACTCATCGGTGACAGCACGAACATGTACCTGTTCTTCGCCGGGGACAACGGCAAGATCTACCGGGCCAGCATGCCCATCGGGAACTTCCCGGGCAGCTTCGGCTCCACGTCGACGGTGATCATGAGCGACACGACGAACAACCTGTTCGAAGCGGTTCAGGTCTACAAGCTCCAGGGCCAGAACCAATACCTCATGCTCGTCGAGGCGATCGGCTCGCAGGGCCGCTACTTCCGCTCGTTCACGGCCACCAGTCTGGGCGGCTCGTGGACCCCACAGGCCGCAACCGAGAGCAATCCCTTCGCGGGCAAGGCCAACAGCGGCGCCACCTGGACCAACGACATCAGCCACGGCGAACTGATTCGCAGCAACGCCGATCAGACCATGACCGTGGATCCCTGCAACCTGCAGTTGCTCTACCAGGGACGATCCCCCAGCTCCGGCGGCGACTACGGCCTCCTCCCCTACCGGCCCGGTCTGCTGACACGGCAGCGTTAGGTCATGCCATGACGCTCGCTCGTCGGACCGTTCGAGACCCGGGGCGAGGTGAGTGGTCACGGGTGGGCTGTGTCGGCGCCGTCCTGCCGGCACAGCCCACCCGCGGCGACACCATAGGTCGCTCTCCGACACGCCGATCGATCACTCCGGAACCCTCGTCGGCCGCTCACTACGGCCACCAGACCTCACGCGCCCGTCGACAGGATGACCTTGTTCTTCACCTTGCCGCTCTCCACCATCTCGTGCGCCCGCGCCGCCTCACCGAGCGGCACCACCGCGCCCACCTCGACCGAGAGCTGGCCGCGCTCGACGAGGTCGGTCAACGCCAGCAAACCGGAATGGTCGGGTTCGACGAGAAAGCCCATCACCCGCACGCCGGCAGCCGCACCGCGACGGACATCGTCGCCATCGGGAGGGGACGGCACCTGGACAACTACTCCGTCACGGCGCACGAGCGGCACAGAACGCGCGGTGTAGTCGCGGCCGACGAAGTCGAGTACCGCGTCGACCGGATCGACCACGTCCTCGAACCGAACCGAGGTGTAGTCGACGATCTCGTCCGCGCCCAATGCCCGCAACCGGTCGCGGTCACTGCCTTTGGCCACTCCGATGACGTGTGCGCCGCGAGCCTTCGCGACCTGTACGGCCAATGCACCCACATGGCCGGCGGCGCCGTGGATCAACAACCGCTGACCCGGGTCCAAGTGGATTGTGTCGGTCACCAACTGCCACGCGGCGAGCCCGGCCAACGGCAACGCAGCCGCCTCGGCAAACGACAAGGATGGTGGCTTCGGGGCGAACTGACGCGAGGGTGCGGTCACGTACTCCGCGTAACCACCGGCTTGCCGCGGGAACCAGGGCATGCCATAAACCTCGTCGCCCGGTGAGAAAATGGTGACGCCCATTCCGACCTCGGCCACCACACCTGCCACATCCCAGCCGAGAATCATGGGAAAGGACGAAAGTGGGCCCTGGCCCTGACGCTGTTTCACGTCAGCCGGATTGATGCCCGCAGCACGAACCTCCACCAGCACCTCGGTCGGCTGCGGTGCAGGTTTCGCCAGCTCCACCGGCTGGAGCACCTCGGGGCCTCCGTAGCGGTCCAGGCACACCGCAAGCATGTCGCATTTACCTCCGTACCTTCGGCCCAATCAAGCTCTCGAATGATACGCGCCAGCCATCGGAAGCATTCCGACAACGACAGAATCAAGGCCTTTCGAAACATCTCGCAGGGCTCGAACGAATGGCTCTGATCAACCCTGGTCCAAGCCCGCGCCGGTCAGCTGTGCCCCCAACCAGGCGCGGCTGCGCTCCAGCAGCCCGCGGGCCACGCTCGTGTCGGGAGCCCACGATTCGAAGCCGTGCGGAGCGCCACGGACAACGTCGAGTACGCAGTCCACGCCCGCGTCGCGTAGGCGCTGCGAATAGTCGCGGTCCTCGTCGGCGAACAGGTCGATGTCGCCCACGCTGATCCAGGCCGGCGGCAATCCGCGGAGATCGGCGCGGCGGGCCGCGACCGCGTAATCGGGGGTACGCGAGCCGCCAGGCTCGGCACCGAGGTAGGCGCCCCATCCGATCCGGTTCGTGGCGTTGTTCCATATCCGATGCCGCAGCTGGTCGAGTTCATGACGCGCGGCGGTTCGGTCGTCGAGCATCGGAGCGAACAACCACTGTGCGACCGGCTGGGGGCCGCCGGCATCGTGCAGCCGCTGCACCAGACAGGCGGCCAGACCGGCACCGGCGCTTGCACCTCCGACGGCGATGCGTGCCTGGTCGATGCCGAGGGAGCCGGCCGATCGCTGCAACCATTGCCAGGCGGCGAAGATGTCGTCGAGCGCGGCCGGGAAGGGGTGCTCCGGGGCGAGGCGGTAGTTCGTCGAGACCACGGCGACGCCGAGCTCGCGGGCTGTCGCGGCGCAGAAAGCTTCGTCCTGGATCACGTCGCCGATGACATACCCGCCGCCGTGCACCCACAGCAGCGCCGCCCCCGACGCACCACCGGCAGGGGTGTACGTGCGCAGGCCGGCGCCATGGTCCACCTTTTCGATCCCGACGCCCTCGACGGGCTGGCCCGACCCGCTCCGGCGGACCAGCGCGCGCACCACGCGCCGTCCCCACGTTCGACCGAGCGGCAGCCGCGGCGTCCGCGCGACGGCGCGGCGTAGCTCTGGGTCGACCATGGTCAGCTTCATGCACATCTCTCCTCGAATCCGGCGCCCGTGGCTGGCCGCACACGGGTCGGGACAGCCCTTGCCCATACCGCAGTGTCCGCGCTGGTGTGACCTCCGGTTGGGGGATGCACAGCCTCCGTCTCGTTCCACCACGGTCGGCACAGATTAAGGCAGTTGATTGACTTACGACATGGATGTCGGCAGGCTGTGAGTCAACAGACACCATCGGGAAGGAGCCGCGATGGCTCAGGGTGAGGTGGAGCAGGGATTGCGTTACCCGTTCTCCAGTCAGGCCGCGATGGAGCCGCCGGCGGAGTGGGCCCGGTTACGCGAGCAGTGCCCGGTGGCGCGGGTCGTACTGTCCAGCGGGGATGAGGCGGCGCTGGTCACGCGCTATGAGGACGTCAAACGGGTGCTGAGTGACCCGCGGTTCACGCGGCCGACGGTGGCAGGTGGGGCCAGGGTCGCCGACGTCGAGTCGGGTGGGCTGTTCAACAGTGAGATGGCGACCGTGCTGCCCCAGCACGGTGAGGCCCACCTGAAGTGGCGACGCATGGTCGGCAAGTGGTTCACCGCCAGGCGGATGGACGCGCTGCGGCCGATGGTCGAGACAATGGCCGAACAGCTCGTCGACGAGATGACCGAGCGGGGGGCGCCGTCCGACCTCAAGGCCAGCCTCGGGTTTCCGCTGCCGGTGTGGGTGATCTGCGACATGCTCGGCGTGCCGGACTCCGACCGGGATCGGTTCGCCCACTGGTCCGAGCTGATGCTCAGCATGACCCGCCACAGCCAGGCGGAGATGGAGGCTGCGCAGGCGGAGTTCGGCAGGTACATGGCCGGGCACATCGCCGCCAAGCGGGCGAAACCGGGTGAGGACCTGCTCAGCGCGCTCATCACCGACACCGATACCGACGGCGAGCGGATGTCGGACGAGGTCCTGGTGCACACCGGCATCGGCCTGCTCATGGCCGGGCACGAGACCACCGCGAACATGATCGGCAAAATGGTGGCGATGCTGCTCGTCGACCGGCGGCGTTGGGAGGTGCTGCTGGCTGATCGGTCGCTGGTGCGTACTGCCGTGGAGGAGGCGCTGCGGCTGGACGCCAACGCGGGCTTCGGCATGCCGCGGTACCTCACCGAGGAGGTCGAGATCGCCGGCACCGTGCTACCGAGCGGCACCACCGCGGTGTGCAGCATGGCCGCGGCCAACCGCGACGAGCGTGTGTTCGACGGCGCCGACGAGATGAACCTGCGTCGCAGCCCGAATCCGCACCTTGCCTTCGGTGCCGGCGCGCATGCGTGCCTCGGGCAGCCGCTGGCCCGGACCGAACTACGGGCCGTGCTCGACGTGCTGTTGCGCAAGCTGCCCACGCTGGAACTCGCCGTCGGAGTGGACAATCTGCGTCGGGTCGAGGGGCTCCTCGTCGGCGGGCTTCGGGAACTGCCGGTGCGATGGTGATGACGAGCAAGACCGCCGGCAACGATGCCGGCAGTGACGCCGTCCGAACCTTGCGGACGGAGCGGGCACACGCGACCCGAGAGCTGATCATGACGGTGGCGGAGCGGATGTTCGCCGAACACGGGGTGTTCGCCGTGTCCAACCGGCAGGTCAGCGAGGCCGCCGGGCAGGGCAACAACACGGCGGTCGGCTACCACTTCGGCACCAAGACCGACCTGGTGCGCGCGATCGCGCGCAAGCACTCCGCGCCGATCGAGGAGAACCGCCAGCGCATGGTGGCCGCCCTCGGCCACCGCCCCGACATCCGGGACTGGATCGCCTGCCTGGTCCGCCCGGCCACCGAGCACCTGGCCGCGGTGGGCAGCCCCACCTGGCACGGTCGGTTCGCGGCGCAGGTGCTGACCGACCCCTCGCTACGCCCGATCATGATCGAGGAGTACGTCTCGTCACCGTCGCTGGTACGAATCATGGACGGGCTGCACAAGTGCCTTCCCGAACTGCCGGCCGACGTCCGCGCCGAGCGAACCGACATGTCCCGGCAACTGCTGGTGCACATGTTCGCCGAGCGTGAGCGTGCCCTGGCCGAGGGCACCCCCACCCCCCGGGCGAGCTGGCACGACGCCGCGAACGGACTGATCGACGCACTCGTCGGGCTGTGGCTGGCACCGGTCACGACCCACCCGGACGACGCACAGGAGGAACCGTGGAAGTGACGGTGGACCAGGACAAGTGCTGCGGCGCCGGCACCTGCGTGATGCTCGCGCCGGACGTGTTCGACCAGCGGGACGAGGACGGGATCGTGGTCTTGCTCGACGCGCAACCGAACGAGGAACTGCACGAGATCATCCGCGAGGCCGTCAGCGTCTGCCCGGCGGCCGCGATCTCGGTGAGCGGGAACCCGTGAGCGGAGCTCCGGCAGCACACCGTCGAGCCCGGAGCAACCCCGACGACGTACTGGTCGTCGGCGCCTCGGCCGCCGGCCTCGCCACCGTCGAAGCATTACGCCGTGGGGGCTACCGGGGCCAACTGACGGTGCTGGGCGCCGAGCCGCACCCGCCCTACGACCGGCCGCCACTGTCCAAACAGATCCTCTCCGGTAGTTGGCCGGCCGACCGGGCCCAGCTACGGCCGCCGGCCGTGCTGTCCGCCCTGGAGGCGGAGTTCATCGTCGGCGATCCGGCGGTCGGCCTGGATACCGCGACCCGCACCGTCCACACCGCCGCCGGGCGCACGTTGACCGCGGAGGCGATCGTGGTGGCCACCGGGCTACGGCCTCGAACCCTGCCCGGTCAGCACGGCCTGGCGGGCGTGCACGTGCTGCGTACGCTCGACCACGCGCTGGCGCTCCGGGAGGACCTGCTGCGCGGCCCGCGGGTCGTGGTCGTCGGCGACGGCGTACTCGGGGCGGAGATCGCCGCGACCGCGCGCGCCGTGGGCGTCCCGGTCACCATGACCGGTCCCCAGTCGGCGCCGCTGGCGACGCAGCTCGGCCCACTGGCCGCGGGCCTGCTCGCGGACCTGCACACCGAGCACGGGGTCGAGCTGCGGCTCGGCGCCGCGGCCACCGGTCTCACCGGACGGGACGGGTCGGTCACCGGCGTATGCCTGGAGAACGGTGAGGTGCTGCCGGCGGACGTCGTCGTGGTGGCGTTCGGCGCCGTACCGGCGACGGAATGGCTTGTCGGCAGCGGGCTCCGGCTGGAGAACGGGCTGGTGTGCGACTCCCGATCCCGGGCGGCGGAGGGAATCTACGCCGCCGGGGACGTGGCCCGCTGGCATCACGAGCACCTCGACATGTCGCTGCGGCTGGAAAACCGTACCAACGCCACCGAGCAGGCGGTCGCCGTCGCCACCACCATCCTCGGCGACGACCGCCCCTACACCCCCGTGCCCTACTACTGGACCGACCAGTACGACGCCAGGATCCACGTGCACGGGGTGCTGTCACCGGACGCCGAGGTGTCGGTCGTGGACGGCTCGGTGCCGGACCGCCGCTTCGTCGCGCTGTACCGCCGGGACGGCCACGTCACCGGCGTCCTCGGCTGGAACATGCCCAAACAAGCCCGCCTGCGCCGACAGGAACTTCTCGGCGCTTCGGCACTCGTGGAAGGAACGTCATGACCAGCACCGTCGATTCGACCGAAGCGCCGCAGTTCCCGGCGGCCAGGGCGGCGAAGTGCCCGTTCGACCCGCCGCCGACGATGCAGGCGCTGCGGGAGCGGACCCCGTTGGCGCGGGTTCGACTCTGGGACGACACCACGCCATGGCTGGTGACCCGGTACGCCGACCAGCGGGAACTGCTCGGCGACCCGAGGGTGAGCGCCGACATCACCCGCCCCGGCTACCCGAGCCCGGCGCCCATCAGCGACGCACCGATCAGCTTCGTCCTCATGGACGACCCCGAGCACGCCCGACTGCGTCGCATGGTGACCGCGCCCTTCACCATCAAGCGGGTCGAGGCCATGCGGCCGGCCGTACAGCAGATCGTGGACGACCTGATCGAGGAGATGCTGACCGGCCCGAAGCCGGTGGACCTCGTGTCGGCGTTCGCGCTTCCGTTGACGTCGCTGGTGATCTGCCAACTGCTCGGCGTGCCGTACGCGGACCACGACTTCTTCCAGGACCACAGCAGCACGATGATCAACCGGGACGCGGCACCGGAGCAGCGGCGAGACGCCGCCGGCCGGCTGTTCGCGTACCTGGACGAGCTGATCGGCGAGAAGCTCACCAACCCCGGTGAGGACCTGCTGTCCGGGCTGACCGAGCGGATCAGGGCCGGGGAACTGACCCGACCTGACGCGGCCCAGGTGGGCGTACTCATGCTGATCGCCGGGCACGAAACCACCGCGAACATGATCGCGCTCGGCACGCTGGCCCTGCTGGAGCACCCCGACCAGTTGGCACTGCTACGCGAGTCGAACGACCCGAAACTCGTCGCCGGAGCGGTCGAGGAACTCCTGCGGTACCTGCACATCACGCACAACGGGCGACGCCGCGTCGCACTCGAGGACATCGAGATCGCGGGCGAGACCATCCGTGCCGGTGAGGGCATCATCCTGGCCAACGACATCGCGAACCGGGACCCCGCTGTCTTCCCTCACCCCGACCGGCTGGACATCCAGCGGGACGCCCGCCGGCACCTGGCATTCGGCTTCGGAGTGCACCAGTGCCTGGGGCAGCCACTGGCACGAATGGAGCTTCAGGTGGTGTACAGCACGTTGTACCGACGTATTCCCGCGATGCGGCTGGCGGTCGAGCTGGACGAGATCCCGTTCAAGCACGACGGTTCGGTGTACGGCGTGTACGAGCTACCCGTGACCTGGTGACCATACCTCTGGAGGATCCGATGAAGGTAACCATCGACCAGGACAAGTGCGTCGCGTCCGGACAGTGTGTGACGGCCGCGACGGCGGTGTTCGACCAGCGCGACGAGGACGGCGTCGTCGTACTGCTCGACCCTGACCCGGCGGAGGAATTCGCCGACGACGTCCGCCACGCGGCCGCCGTCTGCCCAGCACTGGCCATCACCCTCGCGGAGTAGCACCACGCGCGTCTGGTCGCCGCCCGAACAGCGGCGGCGGCCGGCGCCCCGCCAGGGAGGCTTTCCGCCCCGGCCAACCGGCCGGGGCGGTTTGCGGTCGCGCAGGCGGCCGCCGGCAGCAGGGAGTGTTTCCGTCAGGACGGGTGGCGGTGCAGGCGACGAAGGGTCAGCGCCAACTGCAGACGCAACCGGCCCTGCGGCTCCCGCACACTCCAGCCGAGCAGGTGCTCCGCGTGGCCGATACGGTCCTGCAGCGTCGAATGATGCAGGCACAACACCGTCGCCGCCGCGCGCAAGCTGCTGGTCGACGCCACCGCGTGCAGCGTGGTCAGGACCCAGGATGCTCCGCCCGCCGCGTGTTCCAGCGCTCGCACGTCCGGCACCCCGGCCGGGTGGGGTACGGCGGCGAGCACAGCCAGCGCGCCCAGCTCCTCGAAGTGCACCGACGTCTCCCCGGGGTCCTCGTCGGTGCCTTCGGCCGCGAAGCGCAACGCTGTCCGGGCCGCCCGGTGGGACTCGGGCAGGTCGAGCAGCGGCACCGCCGGACCGATCCCGGCCCGGGTGGTGGGTGCCGGTGTGCCGGCCGCCGCCAGCCGGCACTCGCCCGAGGCCAGGGCCACCGCGTACGCCGTACCGTGCACAGGCAGGCCCAGCCGGCGGGCTGCCTGCAGGCGTACGTCGGCGGGTGCGGATGCGTCCACGACCAGCTCGACCGCGGCCGGGTCCCTGGCCGGGGCCCGGCCGCGGGTGCGGTCCAGCACGGCACCGGCGGCGCCGGTCGCCCGTTCCAGCACCATCGCGTCCACCGGACCGGGCTCCCCGGCGCGTTCCAGCCGCAGCATCGCGGTGCCGACCGGCTGGCCGGGCCAGCTCCCGTCTGCCGGGCCTGGCAGCGGGGCGGCGATCCCGTCCGGCAGCATCCGGATGTGCACCCGGCGGGCGTCGTCGTCCAGCCGGGCCGGGCAGCCGGCCAGCACGGCCGCCCCACGGACGATGCTCTGCAGGCCGGCGCGTCCTTCTACGAGGCTGTCGAAGTATGCGATGACCTGCAGCGCGGCACCCGCGTCCGCGTCCAGCGCGGCGAGCCGGGCGGCCAGTTCGTTCATCGGCTGAGGCTATGCGTTGAACAGCCGGTTGAGCCAGGCAACGCGGGCTCGCCGGGCGTCCCGGGAGATCTGCGCGGTCGGCATCGTCATGTCGAAACCATGGAAAGCGCCCGGCCAGACGTGCAGCTCAGCCTGCCCGCCGGCCTGCCAGATCCGACTCGCGTACGCCACGTCCTCGTCCCGGAAGGTCTCGGCGCTGCCCACCTCGACGAAGGCGGGCGGCAGCCCGGAGAGGTCCTCGGCACGGGCCGGTGCGGCGTACGGCGAGACGTCCGGCCCGCCCGCCGCGTCGCCGAGCAGCGCTCCCCAGCCGGTCTGGTTCGCGGTGTAGTCCCAGATCCCCAGACCGGCCATCTGCAGCGCAGACGGGGTGTTGTTGCGGTCGTCCAGCATCGGGTAGATCAGCATCTGTCCGAGCAGCGCCGGGCCGCCCAGGTCGCGGACCATCAGGGCGACCGCCGCGGCCAGTCCGCCACCCGCGCTGGCGCCGGCGATCATCAGCCGGTCCGGGTCGAAGCCGAGTTCGCCAGCGTGTTCGGCGGTCCAGAGCAGCCCGGCGTAACAGTCGTGGACCGGTCCGGGGTGCTGGGTCTCCGGGGCGAGCCGGTATTCGACCGAAACCACGACGAGGTTGAACTCCTCCGCCCAGTCGAGCAGCATTTGCGGCACGCCGGTGCGGTTGTCGCCGAGGAACATGCCGCCGCCGTGGACGTGGTACAGGCATCCCAGGGTGCCGGTGGGAGCCGTGGGCCGACAGATCAGCAGCGAGATGTCCGGATCACCGTCCAGGCCGGGGACAGCCCGCTCCTCGATCGAGAACCGGCCGTCGCGCCGCAGTTCGTCGTCGGTGGTCCGCGGCCCAGCACCACGCTGGCGCAGGGCCGGGATCATGTCCGGCGTCACCGCTGGCGGGAGCGAGTCGGCCATGGCCGCGAGTGCGGCGCCGAGTTCCGGGTCGAACGGTGGCGGAAGGGCCCTGGTGGTGGTCATGCGTCGCCTCCGAGGATGAACAGCGATCACGGGCGTGACCGCTTCCACCAGCATGGCCGCGCCCATCTGCCTGATCGAGCGCCACGTGGCGGGAATTACCCGCCAGGTGGCGGGTGACCGACCGTGACTCCGGCAGCCCAGCGCGCTGTCGCTATCAGGGGCCGTCGACAACGGTTAGGCGCGCTGTCAGTGATCAATCCTTGGCGGTGGTCTCTGTCTGAACCAGGCCGTCGGGCATGACCTGGATCGCCATCGCGCGGGCTTCGTCGCGGTCTGCGGTGAGGGTCATCCGGACGAAGGTGGCGATGTCCTCGGCTGTGCTGCCGGCGCGTAGGCCGCCAGCGACGCGTAGCCGGTCCGTGGCGAGACCGGCCACGGCGGTGATGAGGCGTTGGGCGTGTTCGTCGGCACGGTCCCCGGCGCCGACGTGTCGACCGTCGAGGGCAAGGCGCGGCTGCTGGACCAGATCCCTACCTGGCCGGACATCCTCGGGCCGGCCGGCGCCGTGCCGGCGACCAACCCGGCCGTTATGGTGGACCCAGGCGCGATGAGGAGTTGCCCAGTGACCGAGGAGACACCCGTGGCTCCGGGTCGGGGCGGACGGCGGCAGCCGGCAGCAGCCGCGGGTCGGGAACCGGAACCTCTCGGCGCCGGATCCGCCGACCCGCTGCATATCGTCACTCGTCGCGACTTCGGTCGAGCGCTCACCAGAATCCGGCAACAAGCACGGCAGAGCGTACGGATGTTGGCGCGAGCGGTGGACGTCCCGCCCAGCACGCTGGGAGGCTATTTTGCCGGCCAGCACCTGCCCTCGCTCCAGCCACCTGACCTCCTGGAACGGATTCTTCGCCAGTGTGGCGTTGACGGGCCGGAAGCGCTCGATGCCTGGCACCAGGCCTACTGGCGGGTCCGCAACGGCTCAGACGAACAGCCTCACGGTGGAATCGCAAGCGCCTCAGGCAACGTGGCGTTGTCGCCGTACCCCGTCGACCGGGTGCCGCCGGTGGCGGTGTCGGTCCGTCCGCCGCTGGGTCTGCTGGACCGGGAGCCGAGCGTACGTGGCCGGGATCGGTTGCTGAATCTGCTCGAAAGTCAGCTGGCCGAGTCGACCCACCTACACGGTCGTCCTCGACTGCACGTACTTCATGGGCTCGGTGGTTGCGGCAAAAGCACGGTTGCGTTGGCCCTGGCACGACGTGCGGTGGCCGCGGGGGTACGAAGTTGGTGGATCTCGGCCGACAATGCGTCGAACGTCACGGCAAGCATGCATGCCCTGGCGTTGGAGCTGGGCGCGTCGCCGGACCGCCTCCGGCTAGGGAGCTTGGCGGACACCCTGTGGCAGTTACTGTTCGACCTCGACGAACCCTGGCTCCTTGTCTTTGACAATGCCGACGATCCGCCGGGCACGCTGGCCCTGCCAACTCACCACGTCACCGACGGCACCGGGTGGCTGAGGCCAATGGACGCGGTTACCGGCATGGTGGTAGTGACCACTCGGGACGGCAGCCAGGCGACGTGGGGCGAACCACGACCGGGTTGGTTGCAGTTGCATCGGGTCCGTGAACTCGGGCCGGAGCAGGGCGGACAGGTGTTGCTGGAGTTGACCGGCGACCGATGCGGCTCGTTGACCGAGGCATCCACGCTAGCGGCCCGGCTAGGCGGCCTGCCACTGGCGTTGTCGCTGGCAGGCCGATATCTCGCGGAGGCGCTCGACATGCCCGCGGGTCTGTCTGCCCCAGGTAGGCCTCGTGACTTCGTGAGTTACGCAGACGCGGTTCAGCGCGGTCAGCACGACGAACTGTTCGGTGTCGGCACCCGTACGACGCACCGAGACCGGTCGGCGCACCGGACTCTGGAATGGACCTGGGAGCTGTCCCTTGACCAGCTCGACGACCGTGGCCTGTCCCTGGCTCGGCCACTCTTGCAGATCTTGGCGTGCCTCGGGCCCGCGCCGATTCCGTACGAGATGCTGCTGCGGGCCGATCTGCTCAGCGCGTCGTCATTGTTCGGTGGCTCAAGGGAGGCGACCGGACGGGCAGTGTGGGAGGCGCTACAGGGGCTCGAGGGGCTCGGTTTGGTGGGATTGGCCCTCCACGACGGTGTGAGGCTGCTGACGTTGCACCCCCTGGTTCGGGACGTGGCACGCCGGCATCCCGAGGTCCGTCAAGGGATTGGCGGGTATCTGGACCTGACGACGGCCCTCTTGGCGCCGGTGGTCGAGGACACCGACCCGAAGGCACCGGATGCCTGGGAGCGGTGGCAATTGCTGGTCGCACACTGCGGTGCGCCTCTCGACCTGGTGAACGAGCACAAGGTGGCACCGACGGCGGTGCCGCCGGCCGTCGTCGAGTTGGCCGGGCGGGCGGCGAGTTACCTGCGGGCGGCCGGGCATCTGGGCCAGGCTCAGGCGGCGTACGAAAACGCCCTAGCCTCGGCGCAGCGGATGTTTCCCCTGTCGCACCCGCTGGTCCTGTGGCTCCGGCACGATCTTGCCCGCGTACGCCACGACCAGGGAGATCTCGCCGTGGCGGAACGGATGTTCGGCGCCGTGCTCGCGGCACGAGTCGCCACCCTCGGCCCGGAGCATCCGGACACCCTCACCACCCAGCACTATCTCGCCCGCGCATGGCGCGACCAGGGCCGTCTCGACGAGGCGGACGGGCTGTTCACCGCCACGTTGAAGGCGAGGTTGTCCGTCCTCGGTGACGACGACCCGGACACCTTGACCAGCAGCAACGGTGTAGCCGACATGCTGCGGGTGCGGGGCCGGTTGGCCGAGGCGCGTGATGCCTACAAGCAGGTGCTGGCGCGGCGTACGGTGGTGCTGGGACCACGGCACCCAGCGACCTTGGTCACCCGGCACTATCTGGCCGAGGTGTTGTGCGAGACCGACAGCCTGGACACCGCGCTGGCAGAGTTGAACTGGTTGATCGCGGCGAACTCGGAGGTTCGGGGTAAGGAGCACCCGCGGACTCTCGCGGTGCGCCAGTCACTGGTCCGGGTGCTGCACGATCTTGGCAAACTCCGGGAGGCCGAAGCCCACTGCCGCCCACTTGTCGAGACTCGCGATCGACTGCTGGGCGCGGCGCATCCGGCGACGCTGGCAAGTCGGCACCGGCTCGGCCTGATCCTGCTGGACCTCGGTGAATTCGCCGAGGCCGAACACCACTTGCACGCTGTCCTCGTCGGTCGGCTCCAGGTGCTCGGGGACCGACATCCGAACACGGTGCTATCGCGGGAAACCGTCGAAGCGGTGCGGCGCCGGGCGTACGAGTAACCGGTGGAGCAGTCAGCTGGGCTCCCGCAGACGAGGTGGATGGAACATGTTCCTTTGCCTGGTTCGGGTGCGCGGACGCGATGCAAACGAAGGAGCGTTCGGCAGCCATCGCCGGCGACCGTCGGCAATGGTCACCAGCGAGGTCGTCCAAGGCGCCGGCTAACGGAAGAAGTTGGGGCGTACGACCGTCGGGTCGTACGTCTGGCGGTAGACCGGGGTGGCCGAGGCGCCGATCGGCGGTACGATCCACGCCCATTCGGCGTGCACACTCGCACCGGCTCGGCGGCGCGCCTCGACGTACCGGTGGAACTGGTCGGTCATGGTGTGGTGGTCCAGGACACGAATGCCGGCCGACTCGTACGAGGCGAGGACCGCGGCTGTGAGTTCGATCTGCGCCCGGTCCTTCCACAGGGTTCGGTCGTTGCTGGTGTCGATCCCGAGCCGGGCGGCCACCTTGGGCAGAAGGTCGTAGCGGTCGGTGTCGCCGAAATTGCGAGCGCCGATCTCCGTCGCGACGTACCACCCGCTGAACGGTGCCGTGGGATAGCTGATGCCGCCGATCTCCAGCCGCATGTCGGCGACGGTGGGGAAGGCATACCAGCGCAGGTCGGTGTCGACGAGCCGACCGTGTGTGGGGTGTGCGATCGGCACGTCGGGGCAGTTCCGCTCATCCACCTCGCGCCAGACGAGGTCGCCGTCCGCCGAGCGCAGCAGCACGGGCAGTCGATCGAAGTCGCCCCATCGGGGGGCCCAGCCGAGCGCGATCATCTGTGTGGTCAGGGCCTGGTTGGCGGGATCGCCGCGCCGGGTACCGTCGGGCATCCGGTAACCGGCGTAGCGGACGAGTTGGGGGCTGAGCAGTGTCGGGGTCGGACATGGGGCACCCTGCGGGGCGAACACGGTGATCACCGGTCGGATTCGTCCCCCGTCGAACGCCTCAGCCAGATGCTGGTTCAGCTGGTCGACCACGCCGTCGACAGTGTGTACGTGGCGGCGGTCCCGTACCTGGAGGGTGCGCCAGTAGAGCTGGCCGATGCACCGGGTGTGGTGGCGCCAGGCGAGGCGGGCGCCGAAGGCGAGTTCGTCGGACCGGTGGACGTAGGTGCCGGATCGGTCGATCTCGGCGAGTACCTGGGCGCGGCGTTCCGTATGTTCGCTATCGGACCAGTGCAGCTCGTCAGCGCATTGCCGAAGGAAGTTGACAGCCTCGGTGGGCAAGTCACCGACCCGGCCCGGGACGGCCGTGTCGACGGTGCGGCCGCTCATGCCGTCGCCTCCTTGCCGTTCGGCGGCGTCGACACCGCGACCGGTACGGGCGCGAGAACGACGGTGGCGTACGGACGAATGCGGTTGGCGCGGGTCGGATGAGGCGCACCGGCTATCTGGAGCACAATGCCGGATCGCTCTACTACGAGGTGGTGGGGACGGGTGATCCGGCGGTGCTCATCCATGGGTTCTCCCTCGATCACCGGATGTGGCGTGAGCAGGTCCGTGGTCTCCGCCCGGATTTCCGGGTGGTCACCTACGACTGCCGGGGATTCGGTCGGTCGTCCTGCCCCACCGGGGCCTACAGCCATCACGACGACCTTCGCCGCCTGCTCGCGCACCTCGGGATCGACTCCGCGCACCTTGTGGGGGTGTCGATGGGCGGCCGGATCGCGCTGAACTACGCGCTGCGGTGGCCGGGGTCGGTGCGCTCGCTCGCCCTGATCGGCAGCGATGTCGGCGGGCACCGGCACCGGATCGACTGGGATGTCGATGTCGAGAAGCTCGGGCTGGCGGGGGCGCGTGCGGCCTGGCTGGCCCACGAACTGTTCGACACCGTCCGGACACATCGCGCCGGGTGGGCGGCTGTCCGGGCGATGGTGAGGGATTACTCCGGCTGGCATTGGTCCCACGCCGACATCCGGGTGCCGTCGGACACCGGCGCGGTCGAGCGTCTGCACGAGGTCCGGGCCCGTACCTCGGTCATCGTCGGGGAGCTCGACCTCCCGGACTTCCACGAAATCGCCCGGGTCCTGCAGGCGCGGATACGGCGGGTACGGCCCGTCGTGATGCCGGGTGTCGGGCACCTGGTCAACCTGGAGGCACCGCGGACCTGCACCGAACTGCTCCGGCGCCATCTCATGGGAGTGAGCCCGTCGACGACGCGGGGGTGAACTGCTTCCAGGCTCCGGACGCGTACCAGTGGCGGTCGAACGCCTCGATCGTGGGCAGGTCGCCCCGGGGACCGGTGTCGGAGGTGACAACGGCACGCCAGAAAGCGTCGATCAACCCGCTGTACCGGGTCGCCAGCCACAGGTCACGGCGGACGAACGGGTCGCCATGCGTCCGCACGACCCTCAGGTCGTAGCAGCCCCGGTAGGCGTTGCCGAACGCGGTGAACGGTGCCCGCCACAGTTGGGCGCCGGGCGCGCGGATCGAGTAGCGCACCCGTGCGGCTACGTGCCCGCCGTGCCAGAACTGGGCCGACTCGGCGAGGTCGGGCATGGTCGGTGGGAAGAAGTAGTGCCGCTGGGTCGGGATCTCGGCGCGGTCGAAGTTACCGGGGACAAAGTGCCACCGGTTGTATTGCATTCGTTGCGCGACCAGCCAGAGCATGTGCCCCACCTGCGACGGTGCGAGGTCGAGTCGGGTCGGATGCGGCAGCACGCAACAGAAGAAGTCCGGCTTGCGCAGCGTCAGGGCGGACGCGACCCGGTTCGGACCGACGCTGGCCAGCCGCTGCGGGTCACGAACCGCGCTCGACATGCCGTAGTCGGCGTCGAGGTCCACGACCGCAGACAGCACCATCGTGCCGAGCATTCGCTCCAGCAACGGCCCCGCCTGGCCCGGTGGCCGGGCGATGATCTCTGCCACGATCCGGGTGACCGCATCCTCACCGTCCAGTCGCCGGTCGACGTCCAGGCCGAGCGAAGCTTCGGCGAAGGCCCGCACCGGCTGAGGGAGGGTGCCGTGCCGGCGTTCCGCGTACGGGAGGGGTACGAGCACCTCCTGCTTGGCGAAGGTCAGTCCGCAGATGCGGCGGAACCTGACAGTGCCAGAGTTGTCGACCAGCATGCCGAGTTCGGCAACCTCGCGGGCCAGTGCCTCGATGTCCTGTTCGGCCGTGCCGACGGGCCGGTCGGCGCCGGTGGCGTGCGCGTAGCGATTTCGGGTCGACACCAGCCAGGCGAACAGGCTGGTGGCGGTCAACTGTCTGCCGTTGAACTCCTCGAACCGGATCGCGCGTCCGGCGGCGAAGAGCAGGTGCGCGGCGGCGGTGAACAGGCGTTCCTCGGTGCGCCACTTGTGCAGTGGTAGCTCGGCGAGGCGGCAGAGCAGCCCTTCGCGGAGCAGGTTGCTGGTGCCGGCATCGGACCGGGAGAAGACAGTGCGCCCGCAGTAGACGAGCACGGTTTCCACCCGGTCGATCCAGTCGGCGACCTGACGTACCCGGTCGCCGAGGTCGCCGGCCTCTTCCCAGGACCGCAGCATCCGGTCGAGCCGCGCTTGCTCGTGCCGTTCGGTGATGTGCCAGTCGGCGGCTTCCTCCTCGACCTGCTCGAGGATGGACTCGCCCACCCGTATCCGTCCGAGTAGGTCATCGGGCCGGGCAAGATGCCGCTCCGCCGGGCCGAACAGCGACAGTTTGCCCTGTGGCGAGTACGCGACCAGCACGTCGTCCCGGGCGAGGGCGCGATCACTGGCGGGTTCTTCGGCGGCGACGGTTTCCAGGCGTAGGTCCGGCACCCCCATGACGAGATGCAGCAACGCTCGCTCCTCGACCGTCAGCCCGGCGACGGCATGTTGGTAGGGCACCCGGCCCCCGACGGTCAGCAGGAGAGCGAGTGCCACGTACGCGGGCTGGTCGGCGCGGGCGTCGGCGCGGATCTGTGCGAAGAGGTCCCGGGCGGTCGGCTCGGGGGAATGTGGTTCGTCACCGTGCACGGTCCCCTCCTCTTGCGGCTCGTACGCCGTTGACGTCGCCGGCGCGCACCGTGGTCTCCTGGGCGACGGTCGCGGCGGCGGTGAGCGCGGTGTTGACCCGGTGTCGCCAGGCGGCGCTGACTGCTGCCGGTGGCCCGCCGGGTGCGGATGCGATAGTTCCGATGCACTCGGGCGCGTTACATGAGCAGGTGAAGTGCCAGGCGTCGTCGTATCGGAACGTGCGGTAGTCGCAGGTGACCTCGTCTCCCTTGCGGATGTCGACCACGGCGATCCCGACGGACAGGCCGGCGTCGAGCACTGTCGCCGCACACGAGTGGTTGAGCAGGTGTGCGCCACGGCAGGGTGTGATGAGGCCGCCGTCGGCCCGCCGGTAGCCGAACTCGCCGAGCCAGCGCAGGACGCCTTCGGGTGTCCTGCGCTGGACACGTTCGGAAAATACGCTGCATTTCGGGCAGGGCCACCAAAGCGCGGTGCCCATCGGAATGTCACGCAGGGCGATGACACCAACCCCGTGGATGCGGCTGTAGCCCGGGTGGAGTGCGGAGTGCAACATCAGCACAGCTCCAGGATCCGGATGAGCTCGCGTTCAGCAGCGGCGACCGACGAGGCGTCGGTGCCGGTGACGAGGTACCGCCACTTGCCGTCCACGTCGAGGGTGTCGACGGGCAGGACGACCCGGGCCGGGGCGGCCGGGTCGGCGAGACCGGCGCGGGCCACGGCCGCGGCGGCGGAGTGGAAGTCCATCCGGGTCGCGCCGCGCCGTACATCGGCCCGCCAGTTCACCGGACTCGCCGAGCCATGCAGTCGCTGGGCCAGCTCATGCAGGTAGGTGCCACCGGTACGACGTACGTTGGCCTCGGTGACCACATGGGCGCCTGCCAGGGCGCCACCGTCGAGGTCGAAAATCCCCCGGTAGCCGCGATCGTGCAACCAGTCACCAATCCGCCGCGCGGCCAGCAACAGGTCGTCGTACGGCGGGCGGGGGGCGGCGGGGGTGGTCATCCCGGTCCACGCGTTGTCGACCGTGCGTTGGTCGCAGGTGTAGAACTCGCTCACCCCACTCTCCTCGACCAGCATCTCCATGCTGGGAGCGGCGTCGAACGGCAGGAACTCCTCGTAGACCCAACCGCAGGCCCGGTACGGTGGCTCCCCCGCCAGTTCGTGGACACGCCGGTCGAGCGGGACCGGGTCGTCGGCGTGGATGACGACGGTGCCGCTGCCGTTCGAGGAGCGGTCGACCTTCACGATCGCCGCCCGATGATCGGCCAGGAACCGTTCCAGCAGCCTGGTCAGCGCCGCCGGGGTGCGGGCGTGCCCGCCGTCGGCGATCGGGAGACCGAGGCCGGAGGCGATCCGCCGGAATCCCGACTTGGTGTTGATGTCGCGGATGGCGGCGAGGGTCGCCGCGGAGGGTCCGAATTGGTACGGGTGCACCCGCAGGTCCCGGTCCGCGGCGAAGGCCGTGACGGCGGCATCGACGACGAACGGCGCGAGCGTCGGACGCGCCGCGACCCGGTCGGCCGCGTCGAGGTCTGCGACGACGTCGAGAGCGTGGACGCCCCGGATCTGCTCAGGGGCGACGATGTCGACCTGGGTCAGGTCGAGCCCGAGTGTCCGCTCGACGTAGTCACGGAAGCCGTGGTCGCATGGGGCGAGGAGGACCACGCAGTCGCCGGGGTTCGCCTGCCACAGCTTACGGGGCGTGACCGCGGCCATCACCCGCGCGTAACCATGCGGCGCAGTGTCGATCATGACGTCGTTCACGAGGTTCGCGATGACGGTCCGGGCGCTGTCGGCGGCCATCACACCGCCTCCGTCGCGGCAGCCCGGCTGGCGGTCAGGAGCACGTGTCCGGCGAGCATCCAGCACGCGTCGACGTCGACGAATCCGGCTGCACGCAGCCAGTCCAGGTGCTCCACCAGGGTCGCCGGCCGGTCCACGGGATCGGGGTGGGTGAACGTGTTCCACCGTGTTTCACGAAACGCGTCGGCGGCGGCAGGGCCGCCATGGATGGCCACCGACTGACGAGCGACCTCGGCATCCCAGCGGCGGGCCGCGAGCGCCGTCGTGGCTCGGGTGGCCGGGCGGACGAGGTCCGCCATCACGAAGACCGCCCCGGGTACGAGCATCGCATTCAGATCCTGGTAGAGCTGCCGTTTGTCGGGATCGGCGAGATGGTGCACGGCAAGCGAGGTCACCACCGCGCCATAAGTGCCACTGCGCCAACCGCGGTCTTCCAACGCCGCTCGCTGCAGGCGGACCCTGGTGCCGAACGGGGCAAGCCTGCGACCAGCCAGCTCCAGCATCCGTGCGGACCCGTCCAGGGCGGTGACCCGCGCCGTCGGGAACCGCTGGAGCAGTTCGGCGGTCAGTTTGCCGTCACCACAGCCGAGGTCGAGAATCTCCGGCGTCGGAAGCGGGGTTACCAGGTCGCAGATGCTCTCGATCTGTGCGCGTCGCTGGGGCACGAACGCGTCGCCGTACCGCACGAACACATCGGTGTCGCTAGCCTGCCAGGTCTCGGGTTCGGTGCCGTTCATGACGCCTCCACCTGGTCGAGGATTCCCTGTCGGTACAGCCAGGCGGCAGTGGCCTGGCAGGAGTGCGGCACCGCTGTCGGTGCGGCCCCGAGGACGGTGCTCAGCCAGGCCCGGACTTCGGCCGTGTCAGCTGTGCGGATGACCGCACCCATTCCGGCGACGAGCAGCGCGTCGGTGTTCGGCTCCGCGGTCCACAGCAGGGGTGCCGCGCCGCGCCGCACCACCGTCCGGACCACCCGCGTCGAACGGTCCGGGGGCGCCGGGCGCATGGCCAACCCGGAGAGCTGGGCGAGGAGCCGACCGGTGTCGCCCGTGAAGCCGGTATGGGCTCGATACCGGGCCAGCCACTCCTGCGGCACCGCGCCCGCGAGATCGCCGTTCCACGGGTGCAGGCCGGCGATCGGGTCGAGGCCATGCTCGTACATCGCGATGTTCAGGGCCATCGCCAGGCCGTGGGTTTGCGCGACGTGCCAGGTGCCGACCGACCAGCGGAAGCCCTCACCCGCCCCGGCGGTCAGCGTGCGGGCCTGGTCGAGCAGCCCGGCCGGGTCCAGCGTCGGCAGGTACTCCTCCCGGGTGCCGGTGTCCGGCGCGGCGTCGGCGCGCATCGGCGCGTCCGCCGGTGGCCAGGTATCGGCGAGGAAGAAGTGCATGCTCTTGGCACCTTCGACGACGAGGTGCAGGTTGGCGCACGACTCGCGGTGGATGCCGCCCGGCGTGCAGCGGTAGTCGCCGAAGAACGCCTCCGCCTCGACCGGACCGCGAGGCACCCCGTGCCGGGCCAGGTAGGGCGCCAACGTGTGCACCAGCGCCTCGAACAGCCCCCGATGATGCTGCTGGACGGCCCGTGCCCAGAGGAAGAACGGGCCGCCGCCGGTCAGTGTGGCCAGCGTCGTGAGCCACCGCTGTGGACCGTCGGCCGCCGGACCAGCGCGGTGCGGCCACCAACTCGCGTCGGTCACGAAGTCGCCGTCGACGACGAGTTTGACGTGCTGCGGCAACCGGCCGTCGGCCTCGGCGGCGAACGCGCTGCGCGCCGCGCGCCACACGGTGGCGACGGTCAGCTCGGGGATCGCCCACCGGACCGGCGCGCAACGTCCGCCGGGATCGGCCACGACGAGAGCGGGTGAGGCGTTCACGCGGCCTCCGTCCCGGCCGGCGCCGACCCCGGCGGGTACCGGTGATGGCGCCCGTTCGGATCCGTGACGAGGTACCCGTCGCCGTCGGGCTCGAGGTAGGTGGCGCCGATCGGCACCTTGCCGTGCCCGCCCGGGATGTCCAGTACGTAGGTCGGCTGACAGAGTCCGGACACCGCACCACGCAGCGTCCGGACGATCTCCTGACCGCTCGCGATGCTCGTCCGGAAGTGGCTCGTACCCGGAGCAAGGTCGCTCTGATGCAGGTAGTAGGGCTTGACCCGGTTGCATACCAGCGTGCGGAACAGGTCTTCTAGTGCGTCGGCGGTGTCGTTGACACCCTTGAGCAACACCGTCTGGCTCAGTAGCGGCAGTCCGCCGTCGGCGAGGCGACGCAGTGCGGTCAGGGCGGCGTCGCCGAGCTCCTGGCGGTGGTTGCAGTGCACCACCACCCAGACCGGGGTGTCGCCGGTGAGTGCCCCTACCATCGCGTCGGTGATCCGCTCCGGTGACACCACCGGTATCCGGGTGTGCACCCGGACCACACCGACGTGCGCGATGGAGTCGAGTTCGTCGACGATGCGTCGCAACCGGGCTGGTGGCAGCATCAGCGGGTCACCGCCGGTCAGGATCACCTCCCAGATCTGCGGCCGTTCCCGGATGTAGTCCATGGCCCGGCGGAGGTCCTCGTCGCCGAGCACACCGTGCTCGGGACCGACCATCTCCCGACGGAAGCAGAACCGGCAGTAGACCGGACACATGTGCAGCGGCTTGAGCAGGACCCGGTCCGGGTAGCGGTGGGTGATACCGGGCACCGGGGTGAAGGGCAGGTCACCGATCGGGTCGGTCAGCTCCTCCGGCGTGCCGAGCAGTTCCCGGCGGTCGGGCACGAACTGCCGCCCCACCGGATCGTCCGCGGCCCCGATCCGGCCACGCATCGCCGTCGTGACACTGATCGCGTACCTCTCGGCGATCCGGCCGAGCTCGGACCGGTCGTCGTCCGCGACCAGGCCGGCGTCCACCAGCCCGTCCACCGTCCTGATCGTCCCTCGTGAGTCGCCCATCGGTCAGCACCCTTCCCACCAGTCGTGTCGTCCCGTAACCAGGGAAGCGGCCAACCGAAGGCGGGGGAAGCGGCTCGGCCAAGCCCGTACTTGTTCGGACAACCGCGGTCTACGTCGGACGACTAGGGTGACCGCAGGTGATTGGAGTGACACCCGTGACCGAGGAAGACCCGTCCGACGCCGCCGACCGTTGCCGGCGGCAGGCGATCGAGCTGATCGGCGCCGCGGCGGACAGCGGGCGGCTGGGCCCACTCACCGAGGCGGTCGGGCTACTGCTGCGGGCGGCCCGCCTCGATCCGGGCCGAGGCGGCCTGTACGCCTCCGACCTCGGAGCCGCGTTCACCTACCAGTTCGAGTTCACCGGGGACGTCGACGCCTTGCGACGGGCTGTCACCGCCCATCGGGCCGCGTTGCGGGACGAGCCGGACAATCCCCGCCGCCGGTCGAACCTCGGCCTCTGTCTCACCCGCTGGTTCGAGCAGACCGACGATCTCGACCACCTCGCCGAGGCGGTCGACCTGCTTCGGGCGAGCGTGGCCGCGACGAGTCCGGACCATCCGAAGCACGCCTCCTACCAGTCCAACCTGGGTCTGGCGCTGACCCGATGGTGCGAGCGGACCGGTGACCGTGCCAGCGCGGAGGCGGCAATAGCCGCACACGCCGCGGCGGTGCGTACGGTCCGCGGCACACCGGCGACGGCGGCGGCGATGCTCGCCAATCTCGGCACCGCCCGGATGGTGGCATTCCGCTGCACCGGTGACCAACAGTTGCTCGGGGAGGCGGTCGAGGCGTTCCGGGACGCGGTGCGTCTGGTGCCGGACGAGCACCCCCACGCGGCGGGCTGTGCCGCCGGGCTCGGTTACGCGCTCTCCGCCGCCGCCGTCGCGGCCGGTGACACCGCGCTGCTGGTGGAGGCGATCAGAGCACTGCGGACCGTAGTGGGAGACGTACCGGCCGAGCATCCGGACGGGCCGCTCTATCGCAGCCAGTTGGCGGAGGCACTGCGTGTCAGCTACGCCTGGACCGGTGACACCGTGGCACTGGAGGAGTCGATAGCGCGACGACGGGAGGCGATCATGTTCCTGCCCGCCGCGCACCCGGACCGGCTGCGGTTCCGGGCCGACCTGGCCCTGTCCCTGCGCAACAGGTTCGAGCACCAGCCGGAGCCGGCCGCACTGCACGAGGCCCGGGACCTCCTGCACGAGGTCGTCCGGGACGCGTCCGGCGATCATCCAGAGCGGGTGAAGTGGCTGGCGGATCTCGCCAACGTACTGCATCGGCTGGGGACCCACGAACGGGACGCAGAGGTCCTGGCCGAGGCCGCCGACCTGCTCAGGCAGGCGGCGGCAACGGTCGACCCGGCGCATCCCGACCGGTTCATGCACCTGGCCAACCTCGGCGCCGTACTGGTGAGCGAACTGGACCTCGAGTGGTCCCCGGCCATCTACACGGATGCCGTCGCGGCCTTGTCCCAGGTTGCGACGCACCCGGCGGTTGCTGCGGACGCGTCGCTGAACCTCGGTCTGGCCCACCTCGCCCGACTCGGACACGGCGACCCGGAGGAGCCACGGCTGGCCGCGATCGACGCGTTCACGGTCGCCGCCGAGGCACCGACCGCGTCGGCCAGAATGGGCACCACGGCTGCCGCGCATCTCGGCCGTCTGCACCTGCTCGGGAACGATCCGGCCGCCGCCCTGACCGCCTTCACGACCGCGCTGGAGCGGTTGGACCTGGTGGCCTGGCGCGGACTGCATCGTGACGATCAGGAACGCCAGCTCGTCGAATTCAGCGGCCTGGGCCGAGACGCGACGGCCTGCGCCATCGCCGTCGGCGACCCCGACCGTGCCCTGGCCGTCTCCGAGCAGGGACGCGGGGTCCTCCTCGGCCAGATCCTCGACGTACGCGGCGACGACGAGGTGCTCCGGCGGGAGTCGCCGGACCTGGCGGACGAACTCCGCGACGTCCACGACGCGATCGACTTGGCCACGGGCTCGCTCACCGACCGGTCCCCGGCAGCCGGGGCGGTTCTCGACCGACAGCCGCTGGTGGTACGGCGAGACGAGGTCCTCGCCCGGATCCGGTCCCGTCCCGGGTTGAAGCGATTCCTGCTGGCACCGGACGTAGCGGCGCTGCGCCCGGCGGCGTCGGCCGGGCCGATCGTCACGGTCAACGTCACCGGTCAACGGTGCGACGCCCTGTTGACCACGACCGCGTCGACCCTGGTGGTGCCGTTACCGGACCTCACGGCCGAGGCCGCCACCAGGCACGCGAACACGTTCGTCGCGGCGGTAAATGCCAACACGTGGGGAACCAACGACACCATCCGCGACACCCTGGCCTGGCTCTGGGACACGATCACCGCACCGGTCTTCGATCATCTCGACCTGCTCGGCGCGGCGCGTGCACCGCTGCCGTACCTGTGGTGGGTGCCGACCGGTCCGCTCAGCGTCCTGCCGCTGCACGCCGCCGGCCACCACGGCAGCCGCGACGGCGACGACCGGTCCGCCCTGCACCGGGTGGCCAGCTCGTACGCGCCGTCGCTGCGGCTGCTCGCCCACGTCCAGCACCAGCGACCTTCCGACGGCGCACCTGCCCTGGTCGTCGCCGTCGACTCGCCATCGGACCGGCTCGCCAGTGTGCGGACCGAGGCGGAGGCGGTCGCGGCGGCACTCACCGCCCCGGTCGTCCGGCTGACCGATGCTGCCGCGACCCGCGCCCAGGTCGTCCACGCACTCGCCGGTTCCGGGCGGGCGCACTTCGCCTGCCACGCCCGAACCGATCCGGCCAGCCCTTCCGACAGCCGGCTCGATCTCGCCGACGGACCGCTGCGGATCCGGGACATCGCCGCGTTGCGCGTACCCCGGGGCGACCTCGCCTACCTTTCCGCATGTACCACGGCGCTGGGCAGCGGCCGGCTGCCCGACGAGACCATCCACCTCTCCTCGGCCTTCCAGGTCGCCGGGTTCCCCACCGTGATCGGCACGCTCTGGCGGGTGCCGGACAAACCGACCGCGGAGATGGCCACGGCGACCTACGCGGCTCTGGCGACACACACCCCCGCGCGAGCGGTGAATCTCGCCGCGCGGCAGGCCCGGGACCGGTACCGCGACAACCCCTACGAGTGGGCGGCTTTCGTCCACAGCGGTCCCGAAAAGGAACCGACCGGCGATCGGCCCCGCCCCGCTCCCGCCGGCCGAAAGAGCGCGGACCGATGACTCTCGTCTCCCCCACCGGATGCCCGTCGCGGCGATGCACCGTCGTGCCCCGCCAGGCGACCGCCGACACCCACCGCCAGGAAAGGACGCACCGATGACCGACCACGTCGACCCGGACCTCGCCGAGGGACTCGGCCCGGAAGTGGCCGACGTCCTCGGCGCCTGGGCAGAACTGCACGATCGCTACTACCAGCTTGACTACTGGCTGGTCAACGGGCGCAGCCGGGCACCGGTGGCCGTGGTGACCGAGACCGATCTCCGCCGTGTCGCCATAGCCCAGCTCGTGCTCAAGGTGCTCACCGTGAGCAGCGGCGGCATCCGCGACCTCGAGTACGGCCGGCACCTGCGGGCCGTCGAGCAGGCCGGGAGCTTCGCCCGGCATCTGAGCCGGTTCGTCCACGAGGCGATCCCGGCGGGCACCAAACGCTGGATCACCTTCCAGAGCGTGGCCGGCGAGACGCTTGGTAACAGCGAGGTCCTGACCGTCCTGCTGCGGCGGATGCTGGGCATCTCGACCGACCCGGAGCCGACCAAGGCTGCCCCGCTCACCTGCGATCCGCCCACGTTCGCCGCCGCCTGCGCCCGGGTGGTACGTGGAGTGCTGAACGAGTGGGCCGGGCCACCATTCACCCCACCGGGGGAGACATGGGACCTGCCGCACTTCTTCCGTCAGCACATCTTCGACCAAATGGACGAGGGTGGGCGCCTGCACGGGTGGGCGGACCGGCACCAGGGGTCGTACCTTTCGCTCCCCGGGGAGTCGACGCTGCTGCCGAACCCGTTCGCGGTCGCCCGGGGCGAGTTCTTCGACCCGGCCGTCGTCGTGCGTCCGCTGATCGGCCGTACCCATGGCGACCTGCACACGGACAACGCGTTGATCCAGGTCCGGCCGACCATCGAACCGTCGGCGTTCTACCTGATCGACACCGCCCTGTACGAGGATTCCGGCCCGCTCACCCGCGACCCGGTCCACTTCGTCCTGTACGTCATCGCCCGGTCCATGGAGGCGATCGCCCCGGCCCAGCACGCGCCGCTGATCGACCTGCTCCTCGACCCGCCGAGCGGCCCGGCCCACCTCCTGCCGGGATGGCTCGCCATGCTGGTGCGGCAGACCGACGCGGAGGCGATCGCCTGGGTCCGCCCAAGTGGGCTGGAGGACAGATGGCGCTCACAGACCCTGCTGTCCATCGCGGCGTGCGCCCTGCTGTTCCTCGGCCGGTCCTCGACGCCGGAGAAGGACAAGCCGTTCTTCCTACGGCTGGCGGCGCGGGCCGTGGCACGGTTCGCCGACACCGAACCCCGTCGGGCCCGCCCCACCGGCGCGGGCCAGGACTCGGACGCCGGTCGGCCCTCGGACGGCACCCGACGCGTTGCCTGGATCGGTTGGCTGTGTCGCGAGTACCCGCACGTCCGTACCGCAGCCGGGTTGAGGGGCTGGGAGGACGAGGCCGAACAGTTCCGCGACGACGCCCTCGGCGGGCTGGACCGCACCGACGACCTCACCGACTTCGTCCGGCGACTCGGCGGGCCCACGCCCGACCCACGATTCGGCACCTCCGGTAGCGAGGGGCAGCCGGTGGACGAGGCGTACCTGTGCCCGATCGAGCTGTGTCCGCGCCGGGAGCAGCGCCCACCGGGTGGTCCCGTGCCGGTCTGTCATCTGACCCGCGACCAACCACGGCGCATGCGATCGAGTCTCGGATAGCCGGGTGCTGTTCGACGAACCAACCAGGACGCCATGGTGGCGGGCCATGCTCGCCGCACTGTTGTGGGCCGTGGCAACGGTCACCGCCGTACGTTTCGGGCAGCCGCACCGGTGGCGGACCGCACTTCAGGCGGCCGGCGAGGACTGGCCGGCGGCGGTCGGCGTGGTCGCCGCCGCGACCCTCACCGCCGCACTGCTCGCCGAAGTGCTCACCGAGCCGATGCGCCGGCTGTGGCTGGGCGGCTGTCTGCCGGGGCCGATGTCCCGACTGCTGCGCCGATGGCGGACCAGGCGCTGGCAGGCTGCAAGCCCACGTCACCGGGTCCGGATCGCCCTGGCCGAACCCCGGTCACCGACCTGGATCGGCGACCGGAGGTTGGCCTTGGAGTCGCGGATCCGTCACGAATACGGACTGGACCTTGCGTCGGTGTGGCCGCGCCTGTGGCTGGTGCTACCCGAGTCGACGCGAGCCGAACTGCGCAGGGCCGAGCAGACCTTCCACGACGCCACCCGCTGGGCCGCATGGTCGCTGGTGTACGCGGTCACCGCGGTGGCATGGTGGCCGATCGCCGGCCTGGCCGTGCTGACCCTGGTACGGGCGGTGCGGTCTGGGCGGGCAGCGGCGGCGACCGTCACCGATCTCGGTGAGGCTGCCACCGACCTCTACGCGGCGCACCTCGCCCGGCGGCTCGGCCTGCGGGTCGACGGGCAGACCCTGGAACCCGACGTCGGCGCGCGGATCAACGCACGGTGTCGCAAGGGCGCCTAGGTGGTCGGCACGCCGAAGTAGTCCCTGGCCCGGTCGACGTAGCGCTGCTTACCTGCCTCCAACCCCAGCGTGCCCAGTCCCAGGGGTGCGAAGGCGATCGCCTCGACCACGTGACCGCGTAGTCCTGGCCAGCCCGGCCCGTCGTGCCGCAGGTACGCGTCGATGAGGTCGTCGAGCACGGGCGGCGGGAACTTCCGCGCGGCCTCCACGAACTCCTGGCCCGGGTCGCCGATCTCGGCATCGGTCCAGTCCAGGATGCCGACGAGTGCTCCCGCACCATCGACCAGGGTATGCCCAGGGTGGAGGTCTCCGTGGATCAGCACGCTGCGGTTGGCCCACAGGTCGTCGCGATCGAGCCAGCGTGTCGCCCGGTCTCGCCAACTCGGATGCATGCCGAACTCCTGCACCCCCCGGTCGACCTGGCGGGCGAAGCGGGCCCGTACCCCGTCGGCGTCGCGCACCGGGATACCGGTCGCCTCCGCCTCGGCGAGCGGGGTGGCGTGCAGCCGGGCCATGAACGCACCGAGCCGCCGCACGTAGGCGGCGGGCGGGCGAACCGCGTCGATCCGCCAGTGCAGCTCGTAGGTGCTGGTGTCCTCGCTCGCCGCCGGCTCACCGGCGAGCCTGGGATAGGCGATCAGGTCCGGGTCGGCGACGCGCCAGTCGGGTATTGCCACCGAGAAGCGACCGCGCAGCAAAGCGAGCAGCCGACGCTCGGCCTGTGCCGCGTCCGCGACCTCGGCGCGGCGCGGCACCCGCAGAATCCACTCGCCGCCGTCCTCCGCATCGACGCGCACCACCTGGAAGTCCCAGCCGGTGTCGTCCAGTACGGCAGTGTCCGGTCGCAGCACGAGTCCCCGTGTCGCGGCCAGCCGAAGTATCCCTGTGACTCGATCAGCAGCATCCTGCATGGAACGGATGCTAGGGCCACCGGGCCGCGGAAACCCACACCTCGGGTGTACGAGGTACAGGTCGTACAGGTCCGTCCAGTCGATCGCGTTGCCAGGCCCGGCCCGCCACGCGGAACATGAAAATATGTTGCCAGCCGACAGTCACGTACATTCGCAGTGGTCGTGGGACGCGCTGTCCGGCTCCATGGAGGACAGCTGCCGCAGGGCCGACGCGCTCGGCGTGCCGGCGATCGCGTTCACCGAGCACGTGGACCTCACCCCGTGGACGATCCCGCCCGAGGGGATCGCGGCGATGCCAGCAAGGTATCGCGCGATGATCGGCGACGACGGGCGCTTCCACGCCCCCGCGTTCGACGTCGCCGGGTACGCCGAGGCGATCGACCGGTGCCGGTCGCGATATCCACAGTTGCGGATCATGTCCGGGGCGGAGTTGGGTGAGCCACACTGGCATCCGGCCCAGGTGCGGTCGCTGCTCGACGGGTACCCGTTCGACCGGATCATCGGATCGCTGCACAGCCTGGTGGACGGTAGCGCCTTCCTGGTGGTGGACCGCGCGTTCGGCACCCACGACGCCGACCACGTCGTGCGCGGCTACCTGAACGAGGCGCTGCGCATGGTCGAGTCGACGGATGTCTTCGAGATACTGGGGCACCTGGACTATCCGCTGCGGGCGTGGCCCGCCTCGGCCGGGCCGGTCGCACCGGATCGGTTCGAGGAACAATTCCGGGCGGTGCTGAAGGCCCTGGCCGCCACCGATCGCGCACTGGAGATCAATACGCGCGGCCCGGCCGCGTACACGCTGCTCACCTGGTGGCGTGACTGCGGCGGCCGGAGCGTTTCGTTCGGTAGCGATGCGCACGACCCAGCGGACCTTGCCCGCGATTTCGTGACCGCCGCGCAGTGTGCCGAGGCGGCGGGGTTCCGTCCGGGGCACAGCGACGACCTGTGGAGACGTCAGTAGCGTGAGCGAGAAGCGCCCCTTGGGCCCAGATCCGACCGATGACCACCGTTCCCGCCTGCTCGCCATGCTGGACGACCGGCTGAACCGTTTCGTCGGTGACGAACGCGCCGCCCTCGACGGTCCGGACGCGCTCGCCCTAGCTCGTGCCCTGGCCACGGGATCGGTCGCCGACCTCGCGGTCACCTACTCGCTGGGCCTGTTCCACCACTACCGGCTGATCGCGAACCTGCCGGCGCTCGACGGGGTGGACGACGCGGCGGCTGCGCTCGGGCATTTCGGCACGTTGTTCCGCCAGGCGCCCGACCTGGTACCGGAGGCCGTACGCGAGATCGTCGCCAGGGGTTGGACCGCGTCGGCCGAGGACGTCGAGACCTGGCGGATCCGGGCGACAAATCTGCAGCAGGACCCTCGACGATTCGCACTGCCCGACCTGTACGCCGATGCCGTGTACCTGCTCGACCTCGTGCTCGGTAGCGGACAGTTGGCTCCCGAGCACATCTCGCCGACGCTTGGCCAGCTCACCATGGCATACGTCGGCGGCTACGAGGCGACCGGCGATACCACCCTGCTCGACGGCGCGGTGGACGCGGCAACCCGCTGTGTGGCGGCGACGGGTCCCGATGACGCCCACCTGGCCGGTCGCCGGTCCAACCTCGCCGCGACGCTGGCCAGCAGGTTCAACCACAGCGGTGCGACCGGAGACCTCGATCGCGCCATCGGGGAGTTCTGGGCCGCGGTCGACGGCGCCACCGACGCAGAAAGGCCGGGATACCTGAGCAACCTGGGCAGCGCCCTCATGTTGCGGTTCACCATGAGCGGCGACACGGTGAGCCTCAACCAGGCAGTCCACTGTGGCCAGCGGGCGGTCGAGGAGTCGGCTCCGGACGATCGGAACCGAACCCGGATGCTTGTCGCCCTCGCCCTCGCGGCGCGTACCCGGTTCCAGCGCGTCGGCCAGCCGGCCGACATCGACCATGCGGTACGGCTGTTACGGGAGGCGGTCGACGCCACCGCACCGGGGCACCCGGACCGGGCCGGGCAACTGTCCGCTCTGAGTACCGCCCTGCGCGTACGGTTCGCCGCCACCGGCAACCGGGACGACATCGACGCCGCCGTCGCCGCTGGCCGCGCCGCGACCGATGCCGCGACCGGCCCGCCCGGCGTCCGGCTACGTTGCCTATCCAACCTGGGCGCCGCGCTGTCCGCCCGCTACCGAGCCACCGACGACCCAGCCGAACTCGACGCGGCGGTCGACGCCCAGCGGGCCGCCGCCGATCTCGCGCAACCCGACGACCCGGTACGCGCCACCGTCCTCGCCAATCTCGGCCTGGCGCTGCGACGCCGTGCCGGGCAGGGCGCAGCCGGAACCTCCTCCCGGCAGGAGGCGGACACCCGAGCGGCGGTCCGTGCCTACGCCGACTCCGCCGCGGTCGAAACTGCCCCGTCCCTGGTACGCGCGATGAGCAGCTACGACGCGGCCGTGCTGACCGTCGAAACCGGCGATTGGGCCGCGGCGACCGTGCACTTCGAACTCGCCATCGGGATGCTCAGCGCGACCGTCGATCATCAGCTCCAGCACGACGACCGGCAACACGGCCTGTCCCGCCTCACCGGTCTCGGGCCGGAAGCGGCCGCTGCCGCGCTACGCGCCGGTGCGTCCCCGGAGACGGCGCTCCGGCTGCTGGAACGTGCCAGAGGCGTACTGCTGGCACAGGCGTTCGCCCAGCAGACCGAGCTCGCGGACCTGCGCCGGCACCACCCGGACCTGGCCGATCGTTTCGACAACCTCGGTCGGGCGCTGGCGGCAGCCGCCGAGGTGACCGGTGATCTCGCGAACGCACGGCTGCGCCGGCGCCGGGAGCAGGAGCGCGGCCGGCTGCTCGGTCAGATCCGGAGCATGCCCGGGTTCGACCGGTTCCTCGAGCCGGTCGACCGACCGCTCCCGGCCGGTCTGCCCGGCGTGACGGTCGCGGTGAACGTCGCCCGCGCCGGCTGCGACGCGCTCGTGGTGATCGACGGCAGGGTCACCCGGCTAGCGCTGGAGAAGCTGAGCTACGACGAGGCCCGTACCCGGGCGAACGCGGTGCTGAGCGCGATCGCCGATGACGACTGGACCACCAACGACCGGGTACGCGTCGTGCTCGGCTGGGCCTGGGACACGATCATGCGCCCGATCCTGGACCACCTCGACGAGCGCAAGGCTCTGGCCGGCTCACAGACCCGGGTGTGGTGGATACCGACCGGCCCGCTGACCGTGATCCCGCTGCACGCCGCCATGAGCACGGACCCGTCGGGCGGCTCGGTGCTGGACCGGGTGGTGTCGTCGTACGCCGCGACGATCAACACCCTGGTCCGGGACACCGTGCCGACCCATCGGGCCACCTCGCTCGTGGTGGCGGTGCCCGACGCGCCGGGACACACCGCCCTGGCGGCGGCGGAGCGTGAGGCACGGTGGGTGGCGGCGCGGCTGGCCGAGACCGGCTACCCGCCACACCCACCGATCATCGGGGCGGCGGCGACCCGAGCCGAGGTGCTCGCCCGGTTGTCCACCGCCGGCTGGGCACACTTCGCCTGTCACGCGACCGCGGCGGACAACCCGGCCGACAGCCACCTGGTGCTCCACGATGGTCCGTTGCCCGTACGCGAGCTGTTCTCGTTGCGGGTGGAAGGCGCGTTCCTGGCGTACCTGTCGGCCTGCACGACCGCTTTCGGCGGCACCGACCTGGTGGACGAGGCGATCCACATCTCGTCGGCTTTCCAACTCGCCGGCTACCGGCACGTGATCGGCACGCTGTGGCAGGTCGGGGACGAGGTGGCCGATCTGGTCGCCCGAGCGGTGTACGGGGAAATCACCGGATCGCCCGCCCTCGCGGTGCACCTCACCGTGCTTCGGTTGCGCGAGCGCTATCCGGACAACCCACGTGTCTGGGCGGCGTACCTGCACGTGGGCGACTAGCCGACAAAGCATGTGGGCGACTAGCCGACAGGGGGGGAAGGAATGACGGCCGACCGGTTCACCCAAATGCTGGTGACGGCGATCCGTGCGATTCCCGGTGACGACGAGAGCCCTGCGCCAGTAGACGACCTGTGCCTACGGGCCGGGTTCCAGCCGGACGCGGCCGCTCTCGCCGGTCTTCTGCTGACCAGGCTACTCGAAAGCTTCGGCGTACTCCGGAAGATCGAGGACGACGAAAGCTCCCCGCTGGTCAAGGCGGACAGTCCCGCGGCCCTGATGTTCCTGCGCAGCTTCGCCGAGCATCTCGCCGACGGGAGGGTGCTGCTGGAGAACTGGTCGCGGCTGGGCACGGCCGATCCGCCGTACAGCGAACACGAGGTGCTGTCCGGTCCGCAATTTCTGTACCTGCTCGAACGACGGCGCCTCGGTGCCGACCCGCACGCCAGCGCGCTGCGTCGCACCGACGTCGCTCAAGTGCTGATCAGTACGCGTTCGCGTAGCGGCGGTACGACCTGCCTGGTGCTGTGGGACGCCGCCGCCCGCCAGTACCAGCTACCCGGCGGGCACCGGCGCCGCGGCGACGGCAACCTGCACGAAGTCGCCGTACGCGAGCTACAGGAAGAGTTACCGAACTTCACCTTCGACCCCCTACGCGACCAGCTCGTCGAGCTGGGCGCCGTGCGGACCACTCAGGTGTCCCGGACCTATGGTGTCGCCACCGCTTACACCATCACGTTCTTCCACCTCAGGTCGACGCGCACGAGTCTCGGGGGCGGGCCACAGGCACGGTGGATCAGCGAATCGACGCTGTTGACGCCCCGAGCCACCGTCGCCGGGCAGACGCTGAACCTGGTGGGGCTGCACCGGCTGCACCAGGGGCTACCTCGCGGTGTGCCCGGCCTCGGCGCAAGCTTCGACGCGAAACAGCCGTGCAGGTGGTGGATCGCGACGGCACAGGCGAATCCGCTGGAGTTCTGGGGACTCGTGGTCGCTGTGCTCGGCCTCATCAGCTCGGTCGCGTTCTTCGCACTCGCCCCCTAGTCGTCCTGACCGTGTTTTCCTGTTGGTGCGGCTTCCTGGCCACCGATCATGATCTGATCCCCGCCCCACGGCATGGTCCACGATGACCACGTAATCCGATGTGGCGCCTCAACGGGCCTCCGTTGCTCGATCCATCGGGCTGTCGAGCCGGGAGGGCAACGCGCCTTCGAACACCGCGGACCCCTGATCTCGGCTCGCCCTGGTCGCCGCACCGCACCGGACGTGAACGTCAGTTGTTTGGCGTCGTGTTCAGCAGGGCGGTCAGCTGTCCCCTGGAGGTGATGCCGAGTTTCGGGAAGATGCGGTACAGGTGGGAGCCGACCGTCCGTGGCGACAGAAACAGCTGTGTGCCGATTTCGCGGTTGCTGAGGCCGGTCGCGGCCAGCGTGGCGATCTGCAGCTCCTGCGCGTTCAGCACCTGCTGTGGCACCACGCCCGGTTGGGAGGTCTGTGCGCCTGCGGCGCGCAGTTGCTGCTGGGCCTGTTCGACCCAGGGCAGCGCACCCATCCGAGACAGCCCGGCGAGGGCCAGTTGCAGGTACGGCACCGCGTCGGCGTCCCTACGACGACGGCGGAGCAACGTGCCGTACGCCAGCCTGAGCCGCGCCAGCACCCACGGCCAGTGGGCTGCCTCCCCCTCCAACGCGCTCAGGAAGGACGCTTCGCTGTCGGTGAGGACCGCGTCGGCGTAAGCGTCCACGACCCGGAAGTCGACCGGTGGGGTCGGGCCGAGCAGCCGGCGTACCCCGTCGACGAGCTGCAGTGCGAGCACACCACGGCCGGTGTGCACCGCGGCGTCGGCCAGGAACATGATCGCGGGGAACGTGCTGCGCGGGTCGTACAACGGATCCTGCGGATCGAAAACGCGCCGGAGGACGTCGAACCCGTCCTCGTACCTGCCGCGGGCCACCAGCGCCGTGCCGCGCACGACCTGCACGCGGGGCAGGAAACTGGTGGTGCCCTGGCGGAGCGCCTCGGCGTCGATCTCGGCCAAGGTCTGTGGAAGGTGTTCGAACGAGCCGGTCAGGGCGGCCAGGCGAGCCTCGTTCAGCCGGGCCGAGTTACGCCAGGTTGGTTGGCTGGTCTCGGCGGCGAGGCGGCGGCCCTCGTCGAGTGCGGTTCGGGCGCGGTCCCAGTGGCCGATGGACCAGTCGGCCTGGATGCGGGTGAGCAGGACGTGCGGCAGGAGCCCGAGGCGCCCCTGCGCGCGCAGCAGGCGCTCGGCCTCGTCGCCGAACGTCCGGGCGACGAGCGCGTCGCCGACGACGACGGCCGCCATCGCGTACATGCGTAGGGCGTTCGCGTCCGGGACGTCCCGGGTCAGGGCGCGGCGGCATTCGGCGAGGATGCGGGCGGTGTGACTGACCTGGTCGATGCCGGACAGGGCGAAGACCAGGCGGTACTCGGACCCGGCGACGGGCAGCGCCTGCGCGGTGGCGGCGAGCAGTTGCCGGGTCGGCTCGTCCGGTGGTGTCCAGTAGCAGCGGGAGGCGACGGACATGAGGATGTCCCAGGCGAGTTCGAGGTCGCCGCCGTGCCAGGCGAGCTGCACGTCGCGGTGCAGGGCAAGGATGTCGGTGCCGTGCCCGGTGAAGATTTCGGCGAGCCACGCGGCGCGGATCTGGTCGAGCGGGGCCAGGGGCTCGGCGCGGGCGTGGGTGAGCAGCCGGTCGACGGTGCGGCGGTCGCCGAGTTCGTACGCCCAGGTGGCGGCGATCAGCTGCCGGTGGCCTCGCAGACCCGGATCGGTGGTGACGTCGGCGGCGCGTTCCATGAGCCAGATCGCGGTCGTCGTCTCGGCACGGTGGCGGCCTTCCTCGGCGGCGGCGGCGAGGTCGGTGGCGAGGATGTCGTCGGTGCCGTGGGCAGCCTGGGCCCGGTGGGTCAGCGCGCGGCGGTGGTCCGAGCGTTCCAGGGCGACGGCGAGGGCGTGGTGTCCGGCCCGCACCCGTTCGGCGTCTTCGGATTCGATGACGGCTGCCCGTACCAACGGATGACGGAAGACGACGTCGGTGCGGGAGACCGTGATCAGGGCCGCCGACGCGGACGGGCTCAGGGCGCCGTGCGGGATCGGTCGGCGGGCGAAGATCTCGGCCGCGTGGAGGATCTCCGTGATGGCGCGGTGTTCGTCCAGGGCCGCGATCAGCAGGACGTCGCGGCTGATCGGTGGCAGGCGGCGGTAACTGCCGGCGAAGCTGGTCCGGATGTGGTCACCGACGGGGACGGTCGCGGCGGCGGGTGCCGTGCGGGCCCAGGTGCGGGGCAGTTCGGTCAGTGCCAAGGGGTTGCCACGGGCGGCGTGCAGGATCTGGCCGCGGACGAACGGGTCCAGGCCGGCGGCGACCGAGTCGAGCAGTGCGGTCGCGGCGTCGGCAGGCAGCGGCGGCACGGTGAGGGTCGTGGTCGCGTCGAGGGCGGTGGCGGGGTCGTCGACGGGTCTGGTCGCCACGATCAGCAGCACCGGGTCGGCGGCGAGCCGGCGGCCGAGGAACGCGATCACGGCGCGGGACTGCGCGTCCAGCCAATGGGCGTCGTCGACGACGAGCGTGATCGGCCGGTCCTCGGGGGCGTCGGTGAGGACGGTCAGGGCGGCCATGCCGACCAGGAACGGCTCGGGCACCACGGCGGGGTCGTCCGTGCGCGTCGCCGCGAGCAGCGCGGTGCGCTGGGCGGGCGGCAGGTCCGCTGCGTCGATCATCTGGGGTGGCAGCATCCGGCGGAAGCTGACGTAGGGGGCGGCGTCACCGTCGGCGCCGCCAGCGGTCAGCACCAGGTGTCCGTGACGGTCGGCGATCATGGTGGCCGCGTGCAGCAGCGCCGACTTGCCGACGCCAGCGTCACCGCGCAGCAGCAGCGACCCGCCGCCCTGGCGCGCACCGGCGATCAGGCCGTCGAGCACACCAATCTCGTGAGCCCTGCCGAACAGGTCGGTCATGTCAGCTCGTACAGCCGGGCGGGCAGCTGATGGCGGGAGCTGATCGACAGTTTCGGGAAGGCCCGAGCGAGGTGCGATTCGACGGTGCGCGCCGACAGGTGCAGCCGCGCACCGATCTCCCGGTTGGACAGGCCGGTAGCGGCGAGCTTGACGACCGCGAGCTCCTGCGGTGTGAGCAGCCCGCCGCGCTGGTCGGCGCCGGTCGCGCGCAGCTCCTGCTCCGTGCGGTCGGACCAGTGCCGGGCGGACAGCGCGGCGAACGCGGTACCGGCGGCGTGCAGTTGCTCGCGTGCCTCGCCGATGCGCCGTTCCCGCCGCAGCCACGACCCGTAGGTCAGCTGGACCCGCGCCCGCAGCCACGGCAGCCGCCCGGTCCGCTCGAGCAGGTCGGTGAACGCCGCCTCGTCTGGTTGCAGCAGCGCCCGCGCGTACAGCCGGTGCGCCTCGCCGTCGGGTGACAGGTTGTCCGGCAACTGGCGCTCGGGTCGTGGTCGGCCGCGGCTGGCGGCCTCCGCGTGGAGGGTTGCCACGACGGCGAGGTCGATCGCGTACGCGCGAACGCTCGGACCGACCAGAACGGGTTCCATTGCCACGCACGCCTCGGCGAATCGCTCCTCGGTCATGAGCGCGGTCCCTCGGGCGGCCGCGATCCGCAGCCGCACCGGCCACAGCGGCCGGTCTCCCACCGCCATTTCGGCCGCGTCGGCGACACCGCGGGCGGTGTCGAGGTCGCCGCGCCAGGAGAGCAGCAGCGCCGCCGTAGCCTGCAGGTACGCCAGCCACACAACCTGTCCGGTACGTTCCGCCGCGTCGGTCGCGGCCCGCAGGTGCCGGTCGGCGTCGTCCCACCGGCCGAGGAACAGCTGCGCGTCGGCGAGGGCTGCCGCGGCCGGCACCAGCAACCCGAAGCGGCGCTGCCGGTTCAGCGCCGCGACGACGGGTTCCAGGTGCGCGATGGCGGGTTCGAGACGGCCCAGCCGCCGCAGCGCCAACCCCGCCTGCCGGCCGGTGCCGACACCGCCTGGGTGACCGGCGAGGGTCGCGGCGACCAGCAGCCGGCGTGGGTCGTCGCGGTGTGTGTCGAGGTCGCCGAGCGACACGAGGAGCCGTCGGCGGGCCGGTTCGTCGACGTCGGTCCAGGTCACTGTCTCGGCGAACGCGGCGAGGAGGTCGAGGGCCAGGTCGGGGTTGCCGGCGCCGCGGCAGGTGTCGGCGATGGTGCACAGCATCTCCGCCGACGGCAGCCGTGGCCATGTCCCGTCGCCGACGCGGCGGAGTAGCAGGTCGCGGCGGACGGCGTCGATCGGGTTGATCCGCTCCGGCACGTCGTCGAGCAGCGCCGCGACCACCTCGAACCGGCCGAGGTCCGCGGCGGCACTCGCGCCCTCGACGAGGGCCCGGCCGGCCTGCTCGTCCCGCTGCCCGGATCGCTGCACCGCCACGGCGCGTCGGATGGGGTCGCCGGAATCCGGGTACGTCACGGGCGGGTCGGTGGGGTCTGCCGTCTGCGCGAGCGCGGCGGCCAGTAGCGGATCGGTGCGCCTGCTGCCGGCTTCCGAGACGTCCGGCAAGTCGAGAGCGCCGTCCAGGGGCGGCACGGTGGCCTCTTCCAGCAGCGACTGCGCGAGTCGTGTCGTCAGCGGCGAATGCTGCTCCACGAGGTCGGCGCCGGGTGTGTACCGGTCGCGCCAGGCGATCGGCAACTCGACGAGTGCGAGCGGGCGGCCCGCGGCCTCGTACACGATCCGGTCGGCGAGCCACCGGTCCAGTCCCGGCGCCCGTGCGAGCAGCAGGCGCCGCGCCGCGGCCTGCGGTAGGCCGGGCAGCGTCCGGGCTCGCAGCGACGGCCACGCCCGCGCGCCCGCCGGGTGACCGCCCAGGACGACGGCCAGGCCGGGTACGGGTGCACCGGCGAGCGCGTACGCCATCGTCGCGGACGTCCGCGCGTCGAGGCGGTGGGCGTTGTCGACGACGACCAGCGCGGGCGCGTCCACGGTGATCGCCGCGAGCAGCGCCCCGACGGCCCTTGCCAGAGCCGAGTCGACGCCAGCGGCAGGATCGAGGCTGGCGGCGGCAGTCCCGCTGCCGAGGGCTGCCGTCACCAGGTCGATCGCCGGACGGGCGGCGGGCAGGCGCCGGCACGCGTGCAGCATCTGGTGCAGTCCCGCGTACGCGACGTCACGCTCCGCGTGCGACCCGCTGATCACGACGAGACGGTGACCGCGACGCCGCGCCCGGGCCGCGACGCTGGACAGCACCGTCGACATGCCGACGCCAGCGCTTCCCTGCAGGTACACACCGGAAACGACGGACGAATCGTCACGCAGGTAGGCAAGAAGCTCTCGCAGCGCCGCGGCTCGACCGGCACCGCGCGAATCGAGGTCCGCCTGCCGTGCCGCTGCCATCGGTTCCGTTCTTGTCGTGCTCGTCCATGCCCCGGGACGCCAGTATCGCCCGAGAGCCTCGGACGCACCAGCCGCCGGCGGCGGTCGGGCTCCGGCTCGCCCGCCCGCCGCCGTGCTCCTACCGGAGGTGCTGTGACGCCCAGTTCAGGGCGTAGTCGGCGACCTGCTCCCAGCCAGGTTCGGCGCACGTCCAGTGCGAGCGGCCCGGGAACTCGTGGTAGTCGGTGACGGTGCCGGCTGCCTTGTAGTGGTGGGCGTTGGACTTGTTCACCGACGGCGGCATGATGTGGTCGGCGCCGCCGGCGATGAACAACAGCGGGGCCCGCCGCTCGTTGCGGAAGTCGACCCAGGTCTCCTGATGCCCGGGCGTGAAGTTGGCGGTGAGCCCGTAGGCCCACACCCAGCTGCCCGGGGCGGGGATCGCGTACCGCTCGTACGCGGCGAGCGCCTCCTCCTCGGGCAGTGTGTTGGTGAACGCGTAGTGGAACTGCGCCGGGGTGAACCCGGCCGCCTGGTGCCGCTTCGCGGGGTTGTTCAGGATCGGGAACAGGGAGCGGATCTGCGACGGCGGGGTGACCCGGATACCCTCCGGCGGGGCGGAGTCGATGACCACACCCGCGGCGCCGTACCCGCGGTCCATCAATAGCTGCGTCAGCGTGCCGCCGAACGAGTGCCCGATGAGGATCGGCGGCTCGGGCAGCGCCGTGATGACCTTCTCCAGGTGCGCGAGGGTCCCCGGCACGGTGGCCGTGGCGATCGGGGTCGGGTCGACGCGCAGCGCTTCGACGTCTACCTCGAAGCCGGGGTAGGCGGGCGCGACGACGGTGTGACCCTGGGCCTCGTAGTACGGGATCCAGTGTTCCCAGCTGCGCGGGGTGACCCACAGGCCGTGGATGAGGACGATGGTGCTCATGCGTCGTACTCCTTCAGGAACGCGAGCAGGTCGCTGCCGAGCTGCTGCTTGTGGGTGTCGGTGATGCCGTGCGGTGCACCGGCGTAGACGACGAGCCGGGCGTCCTTGATCAGCGCCGAGGAGGCCATGCCGCCGACCTCGAACGGCACGACCTGGTCGGCGTCGCCGTGGATGACCAGGGTCGGTACGTCGATCGCGGCGAGGTCGGGCCGGAAGTCGGTGGCGGAAAACGCGGCGATGCACTCGAAGGCGTTGCGGTGGCCGGCTGCCATCGACTGCAGCCAGAACGCGTCCTGCACGCCCTGCGACACTGCCCCACCGAAGAACGGCCCGGCCGCGAGATCCTTGTACGTCTGCGAGCGGTCCGCGAGGGATCCGGCCCGGATCGCGTCGAACACCTGGACCGGAACCCCGCCGGGGTTGTCCGGTGTCTGCAGCATGAACGGCGGCACCGCCGAGACCAGCACAGCCTGCGCGACCCGACCGGTGCCATGCCGCCCGATGTACCGGGCGACCTCACCGCCGCCGGTGGAGAACCCGACCAGGGTCGCCTCGCGCACGTCCAGGGTGTCCAGGAGCGTGGCGAGATCATCGGCGTAGGTGTCCATCTCGTTGCCGTGCCACGTCTGCGTCGACCGGCCGTGCCCGCGCCGGTCGTGGGCGATGACCCGGAACCCGTGCTCGGCGAGGAAGAGCGCCTGTGCCTCCCAGCTGTCGGCGTTCAACGGCCAGCCGTGCGACAGCACGACCGGGCGGCCGGCACCCCACTCCTTGTAGAAGATCGACGCGCCGTCGGCGGTGGTGACGTACATGATGGTGGGTCCTCTCAGCGGGCAGCGTGCTTGATGACGTCGGCGGTGACCCGTGGCTGCGAGATCATCGCCACGTGCGAGGCGTTGACCTCGGTGATCCGGGCGCCGGCCCGCTGTGCCATGAAACGTTGCGCCGCGGCCGGGATGAGGTTGTCGTTGCGGGCCACGAGGTACCAGGTGGGGATGTGCTTCCAGGCCGGGGCGCCGGACGGCTCCAGGAGGGTGTGCACGTCGCCGGGCCGCTGCGTGGCGGCCATGACGTCGGTCGTGGCGCGGGGCAGGTCGGCGGCGAACACGTCGCGGAAGACGCTGGTCTTGACGTAGCCGTCGACACTGCCGGCTCCGTCGGCGGTCGGGTACGGGCGGAAGTCCAGCGCCGCCTCGCCGAGCTTGCTACCCGGGAACTTGAGCTGCAGACCCTGCAGCGTCTCGCCCTGTTCGGGGGCGAACGCGGCGACGTAGACGAGGGCTTTGACGTTCGGGTTGCCCAGGGCCGCGTTGGTGATGACCATGCCGCCGTACGAGTGCGCGACCAGGACCAGCGGTCCGGGCACGGCGGCCAGGATGCTGACCAGGTAGGCGGCGTCGGCGGAGACGCTGCGCAGCGGGTTCGCCGGTGCGAGGACCGGGTAGCCGTCGCGCTGCAGGATGCGGGCGGTCTCGGTCCAGCCGGACGCGTCGGCGAAAGCGCCGTGCACCAGCACGACGGTCGGTTTCGGCCTGGCCGGCCTGGTGTGTGCGGTCGCCGCCGGCGCCGCGATGAGGGCTCCGGTGGCGACCGCGGCGGAGCCGGCGATCAGGGTACGTCGGGTGGTCGGCATGTCATGGAACCCTTTCGGCGTTGGCTGCATGTGCTGCCCCACCACGCTGCGGGATGCCGCCCCGACGGTGCTTCAGTGAGTTGACGGTGGTTGCCGCGGCAGCCACCGCAATCGGTCGCCGAGCCCGTCCGGTGCGGCCGCGAACGCCTGTTCGACCGCCGCCCGGCCCTGGCTGAAGTGCGACCAGCCCTCGTAGTGCACCGGGATGATGGTGTGTGGCCGGACGAGCCGGCAGAGTTCGACGGCCTCGTGTCCGGTGAGGCTGTAGTGCAGGCGACCGGTCAGCGGGAACCTGACGGCGCCCAGGTGCAGCAGGACGGTGCCGACGGTCAGCCGCCGAGCCACCTCCCGCAGGCCGCGGAACATGACGGTGTCACCGGTGACCCACAGCACGCCGTGCTCCTGGCCGTCCCACCGCAACGCGAACCCGACGACCGGCCCCGCGATGGGGAGGCTGAGCGGCGGCCCGTGCCGGCACGGCGTCGCGGTGACCGTGATCGAGGGCCGACCGGGAGCCGCGAGGACGGTCTCGTCCCATGGTCGCAGGCCCCGCGCCCGGCCGCCGAGACGGCGCGCACCGGCGCGGGTGGTGACGATGACGGGAACGCCGCTGAGCAGTTCCCGTCCGCTTTCGTCGAGGTTGTCCGCGTGGTGCTCATGGCTCAGCAGTACGGCGTCGACGGGCCCGACCTGCTCGGGTCGCAGTACGGGGCCGGCGACCTTCCGCGAGCTGGTTCCCCAGCCGAACGCGTACCGGCGGCCCGGCGGATCGAACGTCGGGTCGGTGAGGATCCGCCAGCCGGCTACCTCGATGAGGGCGGTCGGTCCCCCGATGTGTGTCACTCGCACGTCGTGCATCGGTGTGTGTCCTCGTGTACGTCAGGCCCGCGGTCCGCGGGGCGATGCCACCGACGGTGCACGCACACACGATGGCTCGCTTCCGTTGGACGACTGCGTCGTCGTAGTTCGCCCGTCCCAGGCGCGCAGGGACGTCGGCGAAAGCACCGGTGGCGGCGCGGCCCCGACTCCGCCAGTCAGACGGATGGAGCCGGCGTGATACCGAGGGCGTCGAGCAGTTCGTCCAGGGTGTCCTCCACGAACACGTTCTGCGCGACGAACGCCCCGCCGATGGCACTCTCGGATGCGGTGAGATGCGCTTCGGCGGACCAGGCAAGCGCCCTCCGGACCACCTCGTCGAGCGGCTGCGCGATCGGCGGTGCGCCGTATCCAATCGCCGTCTGCTCGTGGAGATATGCGCGCCACGAGACTCCGGCCGGCGTGAGCGCCGCTACATCCGCCAGGTCGCTGTCCAGGACATAGGCCGACAGCGCAGGCGCCCCGGTTTCGGTCACCAATTCCCGAAGCGCACCTCGGGCATCGCCGTCCAGGGTGGCGGACCGCCAGCCGCCTGCGAACACCCCCTCCTCCAGGGTGTCCACCCCCTGGACCGCTGCCAACTCCGACAGCGGCCGAACCGAACGTGCGACCACGATCCGCCCGGTGTACCCCATTCGGCTAACCCTTCAATTCCGCCGCGTTGCGACGAGAGACGTAATACGGGGGGTCCCCAGGGATGTCGGCGTACGCATCACCGGCCCGCAGCGCCGGCGCCAACACCGGAAAGATCCGTTCCGCCGCCTCCTGATCGAAGTCCCGGAAATCCTCGGTGGCCAGGAGCCAATAACCGCCACCGGCAAGCTTGTCCACCTCGACGAACGCCCCACCGGCTCGCAGGCCGTCCACACCACCGAGCCGGTCACCGACCTCTTCCGGGCAAATCGTCAACCAGGCATAGCCCCGCAACGTCCGCCGACTCTCCAGGACGGTTCTGCTCGGCCGGCCGTCAAAGACATTCTCGAACGCCGTTCGACCACTTCCCCGGTCGTAGGATATCTCGCCGTACGCCGGATTACAGTCGTCGGCGACCGTACGGACGAAGGCCAGCGTCGCCTTTTGGTACGCCGGATCGGCGAGCCAGTTCGGGTCGAATCCAACGTTGAGGAACAGCCAGCGCCCGTCGTGCTCCCGCATCTGCGGGGCGAACTCCTCGTTGAGTGCGGACGTCACGGTGAACATCGGCAGCGCATTGGGAAATCCCTCGCGATCGAGCGTCACCACGTTGAGGTCGGCGGTGAAGGGGACGTCATCCAAACCCTGCAGGAACGCGGTCCAGGATCTCAGCGAGAAGGCCTTGGCATCGTGTCGCAGCCCGCGAGGACCTCGAACGCCGGTCATGCTGTGTCCCCAGACCTCCCCGGGACGCCCATACGGGTCATGTCGCGGACGCCGACGTAGGACGTCATCGGAGAGCGGCTCGGCGACCAGCAGCGACTCGCGAAGCCGGCCACCCATCGCCTCGAACGCCCCGCCGAACCACGACCGTAGGAGCCGAGCGGTGTGACGATCGTCCGCCGCCCGTTCGACACTCAACTGGAGCTGCATCTGCCACGTCATCTGATTCGCTGGCCCTTCTCGACACCACTGAGCAGTCAATCAGGGGTTCGGCCTCGGTGGAACACGCCGGGCCGCGGCAGCGCTGACCGCGCGAGGTCCACGGGTTGCCTCGGTATGCACGATGGCCGGCGGGTGATGGTCCAGGGCGGGGGCGGGCCGGCGAGCTCCGTCGCCGGCCCGCCCCGCGACTCAGCCGATGGTCAGGTCGAGCTGCTTGCGGCCGTTCGCGGGTACCCGTACCGGGTTGCCGTCGTACCAGCCGGTCGACTTGGTCACCGGATCGGCCAGGTACCACTCCAGGTTCACCGGGCCACCGCCGACCACCCGGAATTCGTAGGCGCCGCCCTGTCCGGAAACGTCACCGACGGCGAGCAGGTCGCCGCTGGTCACGTCGCGTGCCTTCAGCCGGCCGCCGCTCCAGGCGGTGTCGCCGGGTGTGATAGTGACCGTACCGGTGACCTTGGCACCCGCCGACAGCGTGATGTCATAGGTGTTGGTCGCGCCGCTGGTGACCGGCACCGTCTCGGCCTGGAACCGGCTGCCGGTCGCGCCGGACCATTGTCGCGGCAGATCGGCGATCGGTGTGAAGAGCAGGGGCCACGCGTACGGCCCGAGGTTCCTGACCGTGTATCTGCCCCCTTCGTCCGTGCCCTCGGGAAAGAGTTCCGACCGGGGGATCTCGAAGGCCGTGGCACCGACCTCGACGTGCTCCACCGGCTGGCCGGCCGGGTCGCGCACCACACCGGTGACCGACCCGGCAGGGTCCAACTGGATCGTGCCGAGCCGAGTGGTCTTGCCCGGCTTGATCTTGATCTTGGCGGCCTGCCTCTGGTCTCCGGTACCGCCCTGCGGCGTGAACCACTGCGCCCCGTACGCGCTGCCGTCCGGCGGCTCGACGAACAGTTGGTAGGTGCCCGGCGGCAAGGTGCCGCTGGTGCCCATGCCCTGCTTGTTGGTGCAGGCGGATGCGCGCTCGCTGGTGCCACCCGTGCCTGGAAGCACGGCGTAGAAGCACACACGCTCACCCGCCGTCGTCCCCGTGGCACGGTCGACCACTCGCGCGTTGAACCGGCCGCCGATCTCGACCGGGATGGTCAGCGTGGCCCGCCCGTCGGCCGGGATGGTGACCGGCACGTCCTTCTTTCCGAGGTAGTCACTGCCGTCCGGCATGTTGAGCGTGACCGAGGTCGGGCCCGCGGCCAGTCCCGCTACGGTCACCGTCGAGCCCTCGGTGCAGAAGTCGTCGAACTTCGCGACCACCGCGACGCAGTAATTGCCGACCGGGGCGCCGGTGGTCGCGTCCACCGCGGTGACGACGAGCGAGCCACCGGTGTGCCACGTCGAGTTCACCGACGCCGAACCGCCCGCTGCCACGGTCACCTCACCACCGTCCTGGGTGAGCTCACGGGTCGAGTTGATGAGCGTGATCCGGTACGACTCCGGGAACACGCCGGTCATCTGCCACTCGCCGTCCGTACCCGTCTGGACGGTGTGGTGCTGGTGCACACCGTCGGCGATCACGTCGGCCTGCACGGAGAGCGCGGGCGCCGGCTCGCCGGTGGGCAGGGTCACCCGGCCCGAGAGCGTGGACCGCGCCGGGTGCGTCACCTCCAGCGTCCTGGTCCGTCCGGCCCGGACCGTGACCGGGACGGCGTCCTCGATCCGGAGCGTGCCAGGGGCGAAGTACTCGTCGTAGCTGAACAGGTAGTCGCCCGGCAGGAGGTCCTCGAAGGTACGGAAGCCGACGTTGGTGCCGTTCGCGAACGCGACCTTCGTGCCGCCGTGCCAGAGAGCGAACGAGTACTGGTCGACCCTGCTGCTGCCGTCCCGAAGCTCGACGCGCAACGCGCCAGTGGGCCGAAGCGAGTCGTCCACCTCGACGGACTCTCCGGAAGCGACCCGGAAGATCTTGCCCGCCGCCTCGTCGATCTTTCCGGGCACCCACTGGCGGGCATTGAGCGCGACCCGCCAGCGCCCGGCGGGCAGGGTGAGCGAGAACCGGCCGTCCGCCCCGGTGCTGGTGTCGTAGTTGCCGTCGCCGTCGACCTCGTGTGCCACGACGCTGGCGCGGGCCGGGTTGCCCTCCGCGTCGGTGATCAGCCCGGTCAGGGTGCCGGTCGGCAGGAGGCTTTCATCCACGGTCAGCGTCTGGTTGCCGCGCAGGGTGAACCTCTTGGCGGCGGCCTGGCCGTGCTCCTGGTGTGCCCACACCCGGAACGGGAACTTCACGAACTGCAGGGTGACCTCGCCGGCCGGCACATGCGTGATGGAGTAGCGGCCGTCGGCGTCGGTCGTGGCGCCCGGCGCGAAATAGGAGTACGGCTCGGTGTCGAGATAGACCGACGCCTGCGCGACCGGGTTGCCGGCTTGGTCGGTGAGTCGGCCCTGGACCGTGCCGGTCGGGACCTGACGCTCGTCGACCACCGTGGCCAGGCCCGGCACCACGGTGTAGCGCTGGGCTCCGTCCGCGTTCGGCTTGCCGGGGGCGTACTGCGAGATGGTGCCGTCCGAGAAATGGACCGTGACCGGGCCGGCCGGCACGTCGTCCATCTCGTAGCGCCCCTGCGCGTCGGTGTAGGCCGAACGCTGCCAGTGGTTGTAGGTCAGGCTGCTGGTGGAGACCGATGCGTGGACGATCGGGTTGCCGGAGCGGTCGGTGAAGACGCCGCGGACCGTGCCGGTCTGCGGCTCGAGTGGGCCGGAGATCTGGGCGGCCGACGCCGGTGTGGCCGGGACGACGAGGATCAGACCGACGGCGAGGAGGCCGGCGGGCAAGAGTCTTCTGAGCATGCGTGTCAAACCCCGCTGAGTGTTGATCCACTGAGGACGCGAGCCTATGCGGAGATCGGGCCTGCCGGGAGAGTCTGTGGGTGAACGGAAGACGATCGCGGGTGCGGGCATTCCCGGAAAAACACCGAGGCCACGACTGCACCCGGGCCGTGGGCCACCACCGGCGGCCACCATCCGTCAGTGCGGAGAGCGGTTCGTCAGTCAGCATGGGGGATTCGCGCTCGGGCACAGCCGCTCGGCAGCGGTGATGGCGATTTGCCGCAGGTCGTCGGCGGAGGTGCCGGCCCTGGGGCTCAGCACCGTGACCAGGTCACCGATTCGCAGGTACGCCGAGAGCTCACTCGACTCCCCGATCACCTCGCCGGTCGCCGCGTTCCGGATGAGGGCGTCGTGCCGTACCAGGATCGACTCGTCGCCCGCGAAGCCGCTCGCCGCGATCGGCCAGCTGTACCGACCGGTCGTCTTGACCTTGCCGTCCGAACGCTCGATCTCACCGGTCTGGGTGAAGCCGTCGCAGGACTCCATCGCCGAGCGCAGGTCGCGGAGGAAGGCCGCGGCCTCCGGTGCGGTGAGGCGGTACGCCGCCTGACCGAGGAGGAAAGGCCGGGCCGGGCGGTCGCTCTCCGTTCCCAGCAGAAGGGTCTGGCGGTGAGAATAGAGCGAACGGAGGGCGAGCAGTTCGGGGGCGCGCTGGCCGAAGCAGAGGTCGAGCATGACGTCGAACCGGATCGGTTGGAACGCGCTCTCCCCGTCGGCCTGGGTGTCCGGCCCGGCACCGACGTCCTCCGGCCGCAGCAGGGCGGACCGGCGGATCTCCACCGGGCGGGCGTCCACCGTCGGCGAGGTCGCGGTCGGCGACGGAGCCTCCCGGTCGGGCCGGCCCAGGCTAGCCGCACCGACCGTCATCGCGGTCACCAGCGCCGCGGCGGCGGCGATCACACGCTGCCGTCGGCGACCGACTCGGCGGCGCAGCTCGTCGCCGGCCGGCCAGCGCACGACGGTCAGGTCGTCCCGTACGTGGTCCATGAGGTCATGCAGCTCAGGCATCGGCGGGCTCCCCGGAATCGATGGCCAGCAGTTCGGCCAGCGCGGCTCGGCCGCGGTGCAGCCGGGCCTTGACGGTGCCGACCGGCGCGCCGGTCTCCCGCGCGACGTCGACGACCGGCATGCCGAGCAGGTAGTGCATCGCGATCGCCACCCGCTGCTCGGCCGGGAGCCGGCTCAGCGCCTGGACCACCGCGACCGTGCTGAGGCTGGGCGCGGGTACGGGGTCGGCCGCCCCGTGCAGGAGATACGCCCGCGCCCGGCCGCGGATCCGCCGCCACTGCGAGACCGCGATCCGGCGGGCCACCGTCCGCATCCAGGCCTCCGGATCGTCGTACCCACGGATGGTCGACCAGCGCTGCCAGGCCCGCATGTACGCCTCCTGGACCACGTCCTGCGCCTCTGCCAGGTCGCCGGTGAGCAGAAAGACGTACCCGAGCAGCCGCTGCCGGCTCCCCTGGTAGAACTCGTCGAACCCGGCGCCGTCCGCCAACGCACCTACCTCCGCTCGGTCGATACAAGGGGACACGCACGGCGCCGGGAACAGGTTGCCGGGCAACGCACACCAAACCCCTGACCGACCGGCCGCTGGCTTTAGGGGCCGTCAGAGCCGGCAGTTCCGTCTGCCGTGCGTGGCCGTCACTCCGCGGCCGTCACTCCGAGCCGGGCCGCGCGATGCAGGTGGTCGGCGAGCGCCGCAGCGGCCAGGGAGGCTTGTTGGGCTCGGGAGCCCCAGCCCAGCAGGTGGTGGCGGCGGGCCCAGGGGTCCTGGAGGTCGCAGACGTCGAGCGGCTGGCCCGGGTCGACAGCCCGACGCGGTACGACGGCGAGTCCCACGCCGGCGGCCACCAGGGCGATCAGGATGTTGAGGTTGGCGACGCTGGTGCGGTACCGGGGAACCGGAGTCTGGGGGTCGACGTGCTTCTCGATCCAGCGTCGCAGCGAGGACTCGGCGTCCAGCCCGACGAGAGGGTGTTCGGCGACCTCGCGGTAGGTCAACGCCGTTCGCCCCGCGAGAATCCCGTCGGCCTGGCCGATCACCACGAGAGAGTCGTCGCCGAGGGGTTCGGTCTCCAGGCCCCGGTCGAGCCCTTCGTCGTCGAGGACGATTCCCAGGTCCGCGTCGCCGTCGGCGAGCATCCGCACGATCTGCGGGGTACGGCGCTCGGAAACGGTGACGTCGACGTCGGGGTGCTCGCGGAGGAACGAGATCAGGGCCTGCGGCACGAGTCGGTGCATCGCGGAGCCCCCGGCGAGCAGGATCAGCGGAGCAGTCGGGGACCGGCTGTAGCTTGCCACGGCGCTGTCCAGCCGAGCCGTCCCGGTGAGGATCTCGCGGGCATGGCGGGCCAGGGTCGCTCCCGCCGGGGTGGGGCGTACTCCCCGGCGCCCGCGGACCAGCAGCGCCACTTTGGCCTGGTGCTCCAGGGAGCGCACCCGGGCGCTGGCCGAGGGCAGGCTCAGGTGCATCCGGCGGGCGCCCGCCGTGATGGAGCCCTCCGCCACGATGTGCAGGAAAAGCCGCAGGTCGTCCAAGTCGTACCGCACCCGGTCCAGCCTATGCCCCAGCAATAGGCTGGCTACGGCTACCGCGCATTGTGGGCCAGTGCTCGGCCCACCATGCTCGACGCGTGCCGGAGATCATGATCGTACTGCTGGCCGGGCTTGCCGCCGGAGCGCTGAACGCCGTCGGCGGTGGTGGCACCTTCGTGGCACTGCCTGCCCTGGTCGCCGTCGGCCTGCCGACCGTAACCGCGAACGCGACGGCGACCGTCGCTCTCGTACCCGGCTCGGTGGCCAGCGCCTGGGTCTACCGACGCGAGCTCACTCCGTTGGAGGCCACGTCCACGACGGCGCTCACCGTGACGAGCGTGCTGGGCGGCGGGCTCGGCGCCGGCCTGCTGCTGGCGCTACCGGGGGCCTCGTTCGACGCCGCGCTGCCATGGCTGCTCGCGTTCGGCACGGTGGTGCTCGCGTTCGGGCGCGGCATCTCCCGAGCCCTGAGTACGGCGCTGCGCCGGTCGGTAATCCTGCACCCACCCGCCGTACTGATCGGTCAGTTTCTCCTCGCGGTCTACGGCGGTTACTTCGGCGGAGCCGTAGGCATACTCATGCTGGCGCTCTGGACCATCGGGCTCGGCCTGGACACCGCGATCAGCAACCCGATGCGGATCACCCAGGTCGCCGCGATCTACCTCACCGCGACCGCGCTCTTCCTGTTCGCCTCGGACGTCCTAGACACCCCGCTTCCCCTCCTCACCATGCTGGTCGGCGCGGTGGTCGGCGGCTTCGCCGGCGCCCACCTCGCACGCCGCCTTCCCGCGCCGCTGTTGCGCGGTGTCGTGCTGACCACCGCCGCGACGATGACCGTCCTCTACTTCCTGCGCGGCTGATCGCCGGACCGGGACCGTCTTGCCGCCGAGGAGCTCTCGGCAACAGGTCGCTTGAGCCGTCGTCCGCCACGCGCTGATCCGGGAGACAGGTGCACGCGCGCCCGACATCGCATCGTCAGCGCGGCTCGCCGCGGATGGTCGGGTCCCGGAGCGGGACGGCCAGAACAATGGCTTGGCTCAGTTGCGGTGGTCGCAGGAGTGGCGGATCATCCGGCTGGGCGGCCTCGCTGTCCAGATTGCTGCAGTTGGGGCAAAGGCGCAGCAATCTGAAGGACAGGCTTCCGTGGCGACGGCCGGAAGGCACCGAAGTGCCGGGGCCAGCGGCATACCCTCACCTGGGCTGTCGCTACGGAGCGTCACTGCCGAAAGTGGACCAGATCCGTTCACAGACCGGCCCGCTGGCGGTGTCGCCAGGCCAGGCCCGCCTTGATCTGCCGGCACACATCGCGAGCGAACCCTTACGGTCCGCGTCGCGCTCGCAGCCCCTTGTGGTCGATCTCGCCTTGATGTCGTCTGTGCGACCGCCCGGGATGCCCCTTTACGGGCCGGCGCTCTCGGTTTTCTTTCTCGATGCTTTCGGTAGGGTCGGAAGCATGATCGACCTCGAGGTCACCGGCTCTGCGGCGGCAGAGCCGGTCCGCGGAGGCAGCACGGCTGATCAGCCACGCAAACGACGGGAACGTACGCGGCGCCATGCATTCGTCGCGACCGGAGTGCTCTGGGCCGTGGCGATCACCATCGTGGTGCTGTGGCGCGGCGGTGTCAATGAGTCACCGCCACCCGTCGGGGCGCCCTCGGCCTCCCCGTCCCGGTCGGACGCGCCGCTGAGCAGCGCTGACATCTACCAGACGTTACTGCCGTCGGTCGTACGGATCGAAACCACCCGCCAGCCGAGCGCGTCCAGTGGGTCGCGGATGACGGAGTCGGCCGTCGGTACCGGGGTGATCGCCAACGCGGACGGGACCATATTGACCGCGGCGCACGTCGTCGCCTCCGCCACCACCATCCAGATCAGCTACGCCGACGGCAGCCGGACGACCGCGGTGGTGGCGGACGCGGACGAGGCGACCGACATTGCCACGCTCACGCCACGGGAGCTTCCCGAGACGTTGGTACCCGCCGTACTCGGTGGCGCAACGACCGTCGGTGACGAGGTGGTCGCGATTGGCAATCCGCTCGGGCTGTCCATGAGCACCAGCGCCGGTGTCGTCTCCGGCCTGAACCGGCAGGTGGGCGACACACCCGGCCTCATCCAGTTCGATGCGGCGGTCAACCCGGGCAGTTCCGGCGGGCCGCTGATCAGCAACCGTGGTCAGGTCATCGGCATCGTCGTCTCCCTGGCGAACCCGACAGACGCCGGCACGTTCATCGGCATCGGCTTCGCCGTTCCGATCGGCACCGCAATCGCCGCTGGCCGAGAGGGCAACGGCCCTGCCGGCCCACCGTTGTAGAAAAGGATGCTCGGATGAACGGCAATGACGCCCTACCTGCTTCGGCCGGCCCGATCGAGAAGGTGCTGTACGAGGTCAAGAAGACCGTCGTGGGCCAGGACCTGCTGCTCGAGCGGATGATCGTGGCTCTGCTGGCGCGCGGGCACATCCTGGTCGAGGGCGTACCCGGCCTCGCCAAGACGCTCGCGGTGAAATCCCTCGCCGAGGCGATCGGCGGGCAGTTCCATCGGGTCCAGTTCACTCCCGATCTCGTGCCCGCGGACATCGTCGGCACCCGCATCTATCACCAGCCGACCGGCGAGTTCCAGGTCCAAGTCGGGCCCGTCTTCACCAACCTGCTGCTCGCGGACGAGATCAACCGGGCACCGGCCAAAGTACAGAGCGCCCTCCTGGAGGTGATGCAGGAGCGCCAGGTCACCATCGGCCGCGAGACCCACAGGGTGCCCAACCCCTTCCTGGTCATGGCGACCCAGAACCCGATCGAGAACGAAGGCGTCTACCCACTGCCCGAGGCGCAGGTCGACCGGTTCATGATGAAGGTGCTGGTCGGCTACCCGACGCAGAGCGAGGAGTTCGTGGTCGTCCAGCGGGCACTCGCCCCGGGCGCGGCGCTGCAGCGGATCATCGACCCGGAAACGCTGTCCGGCCTCCAGCAGGCCGCCGACCGGGTGTACGTGGACCCGTCACTGATCGAGTTCGCGGTGAGTCTGGCCCACGCCACCCGTGACCCCGCCCGGGTCGGCCTGAGCGACCTGACGCGCTACATCACGTTCGGTGCCAGCCCGCGCTCGTCGATCAGCCTGGTGCTCGCCGCACGCGCCCTCGCGTACGTCCGCGGCCGGGAGTACGCGGTCCCGGAAGACCTGACCGACCTCGCCCTGGACGTGCTACGGCACCGGCTGGTCCTCTCCTACGAGGCGCTGTCGGACGACCTCACCCCGGACGACATCCTGGCGAAGATCCTGGCGAACACGCCGGTACCCGAGCCGGCCGGTCGAGGTCGCTGACCCATGCCCGGGGCTCCCGAACGCCTGCTGCGGCGTCTGGAATGGCGGCTCAGCCGTCGTCTCGACGGACGACTACAGGGCAACTATCGTACGGTTTGGCACGGTGCCGGGATCGACTTCACCGACCTGCGGGTGTACACCCCGCAGGACGACGTCCGGCACATCGACTGGAACGTCACCGCGCGCCTCGACGAGCCCTTCGTCCGGCAGTACACCGAGGACCGGGAGATGACCACCTGGCTGGTCGTCGACCGATCCGCCTCGATGCGCACCGGGCGCGACACCGGAAAGGCCGGCACCGCCACCGAACTCGCGGTGAGTCTGGCCCGGCTGATCACCACGGGTGGCAACCGGATCGGCGCGATCCTCTTCGACAATCATGTGCACCGGGTCGTGCCCGCGCGTACCGGGAGGAACCAGGTGCTGCGCATCGCGCGCGACCTGTTGGAGCCGTCGCCGCAGGTCGGCGGCGACGGATCCACCACCGATCTGTCGGCGATGCTGCGCCTGGCCGCGGCCACCACCGCCAAGCGGCGCAGCCTGATTTTCGTGATCTCCGACTTTTTCGGCGACGCGGGCTGGGAACACCCCCTGGGCTTGCTCTCGCACCGGCATGAGGTTGTGGTGCTCCGCATCGCCGACCTCGCCGAGCTGGACCTGCCCGACCTGGGCCTGATACTGGTCGAGGACGCCGAGACCGGCGAGCAGCTCCTGGTCGACACCAGCGACCCGCTGCTGCGCGGCCGCCTCACCGAGCAGGTCGCGGCGCGCGAGACCGATCTGGCCGAACGGATGCGCCAAGCCGGCGTCGACGCCCATCGGATCACCACCGACCAGGACCTGCCCGCGACGCTGCTCGACCTGGTCCGTCGATCCGGAAGGAGGTCCCGGTGAGCTTCGGCCATCCCCTCGTGCTGATCCCGGCCGTTCTGGTCACCGCGGCGGCGGTCGCCGGCTACGTCGTGCTCCAGCGGCGGCGCACGGCCGCACTCGCCGCGGCGGGGTTCGGCCGGCTCGCGGGCGGCGGTACACGACGCCACCTCCCGTACGTCCTGCTGCTCGCCGCCCTGCCGATCCTGCTCACCGGCCTGGCCCGACCGGCGGCCGAGCTCTCCGTGCCGCATGTCTCCGGCACCGTCATCCTCGCCTTCGACGTGTCCAACAGCATGAAAGCCACCGACGTCACCCCCAGCCGGCTCGGCGCCGCGCAGACGGCCGCGAAGCAGTTCGTCGACGGGCAACCCGAGTCGGTCGACATCGGCGTACTCCTCTTCGGCGAACAGGCGCTGCTCACCCAGGCTCCCACCGACGACCGACTCGCCACGCAGGCAGCGATCGACCGGGCCACGGCCAGCGGCGGCACCTCCCTCGGCCAAGCCATCCTGGTCGGACTGGGTGCCATCACCGGCAAGCCGGTCAGCCTGCCCGCCGATGCAGACGCCGACCCGGACACCGCGGCCCCGGCCAACGAACTCGGCTACTGGCCGTCCGCCACCATCGTGATCTTCTCCGACGGGCAGGAAACCGGCGGCCCCGACGTGACGCAGGCCGCGGAACTCGCGGCGGGAGCCGGCGTACGCGTACAGACCGTCGGCGTCGGCACCGCCGAGGGTGCGACCGTGGAGGTGGACGGCTATCAGCTCGGCACCGCCCTGGACGAGTCGTTGCTGACCGCGGTCGCGCAGACCACCGGCGGCGCGTACCAGCAGGCCGGCAACACGGAGGCGCTGATCGACACCACCAGGTCGATCGACCTGCGGCTGACCACCAGGACGGAACCGATCGAGCTGACCGCGCCGTTCGCCGCGGCCGCACTGCTGTTACTGGTGATCGGCAGCCTCCTGAACACCCGCTGGCACGGAAGGATTGTCTGATGTCGCTCAGCTGGCCGTGGGCGCTGCTCACGCTACTGGTCGTGCCGTTACTGCTCGCGGCGCGTTGGTGGCTCAACCGGCGTCGTAAGCGCACCGCGGTCACCGTCTCCAGCATCGCGTTGATCCGCGCCGCCGTTCCGGGCCGCAGTGCGTGGCGACGCAGGATTCCCGTCGCGCTCTTCCTCGCTGGCCTGCTCGTCCTCGCCGCGGGCCTGGCTCGCCCCCACGCGCAGGTTGCCGTACCTCGCGCCGACTCCTCGATCCTGCTGGCCATCGACGTGTCCGGGTCGATGTGTGCCACCGACGTCGCACCCAACCGGCTGTCGGCCGCCAGCGACGCCGCCCGCGCGTTCATCGAGGACAGCGACGACGACACCCGGATCGGGCTGGTCGCGTTCTCCGGCATCGCCGCTCTGATCGTCGCGCCCACCACCGAGAAGCAGCGGCTGACCGACGCGATCGACGGCTTCCGTACGTCTCGTGGGACGGCCATCGGTCAGGCAATACTCACCTCGATCGACGCGATCGCCGAGGACAACCCGGACGTCGCGAAGACCGGCGTGGACCTCGACCCCGCCGCCCCGACCGACTTCCGACCGGACACCATCGTCGTGCTCACCGACGGTTCCAACACCACCGGTGTCGACCCGGTCACTGCCGCTCAGCAGGCCGCCGCCCGCCACCTGCGGGTCTTCACCATCGGCTTCGGCACGACCAGCCCGACACGCATGGTGTGCAGACCCGATCAGGTCACCGGCGACGCGTTCCGCGGCGGTCCGGACCCGGGATTCTCCGGGCGCGGCGGATACCGCGACCCGTCCGGCTTCCGCCAGTCCCTCCAGATGGACGAGCAGGCGCTGACCGAGGTCGCCGATACCACCGGCGGCAGGTACTTCCGGGCCGAGGACGCCGACCAGCTCTCCGAGGTGCTCTCCGGCCTGCCCAGCGCGATCGGCCTGCACCGGCAGCAGACCGAGACCACGGTCTGGTTCGTTCTCGCCGGAACGATGCTGGTGTTCGCTGGCGCCGGTCTCTCCCTGTGGTGGAACCGGGGACAGCCGCCGAGGATCCGACGACCGGACGAGGCGTCCCCATCAGCAGGTGGGCAGGCTGCGGCCGCGCCGGCCCCGTGGCATCCGCCGCGGTGACGGTCGCCTGGCACACCGATCCACGGCTCGCCGATAGGTTTGACCGGTACGCGTGCTCAACGAAACAGCACCCGGATAGTCGAGCAGAGCGTGCTGATCGCGACGGCGGCCTCGAACCGTCTGCGGTGCCCGAAACGGTCAACGTGCGGGCGATGCACGGGCCCGCGACGGAGTAGGTTCCAAACGCCGCCGCGCCTCGAAAGACCGAGGAGTCGACGGCGTTTGCCCCCGCAGGACCCGGCCGGCGGAGTCCCCCGAAGAGACTTCCGCCGGCCGTCATCACGGCTGCCCGTCCTAGGCCTGTCACTCGGGCAGCCTGCCAGCACCTGGGATCACCAGTACGGCGTGAACTTCTTCATGGCGGCCACCTCCTCGCGGTCATCGGCGCTGAGCCAGAGCCAACCATCGGCGAGTTGACAGCTACTGAACTCGGCGCCCTCCGCGAAGGAAGAGGCTCTTCAGTGGGCGGTGGCAGTGTCTGGGCGACATCGTGTCGAACCGAGACCGGGACCGGGAGGAACGCCACGCCATGCGGACGCTGCTGCGCAATCGAGAGTTCCGCGCCATCGCCGTTACCGAGCTGCTGTCGGTGCTCGGCGATCAACTCGCCCGGGTGGCGCTGGCCCTGCTGGTCTTCGGACGTACCGGATCCGCCGGGCTCAGCGGCCTGACCTACGCGCTGACGTACCTGCCGACCGTCGCGGGCGGCATCCTGCTCTCGTCGGTGGCCGACCGTAGGCCCCGTCGTGAGGTCCTGGTGGTGATCGACGGAATCCGGGCAGTGGTCGTCCTTTCCATGGCGGTTCCCGGAACCCCGCTGCCGTTGCTGTGCGGCCTGGTGGCAACGTCGGCGTTGCTGAGCGGCCCCTACCAGGCGGCTCGCCTAGCGCTGCTGCGCGACATCCTGCCGCAGGAGCAGTACGGCGCCGGGATGGCGCTGCGGCAGTCGTTGAACCAGGGCGCGACGCTGGCCGGATTCGCCTCCGGTGGTTTCCTTGCCACCGCCTTCGCCCCCACCACCTGTCTGATCGTCGATGGCATCACCTTCGCCGTGTCGGCGCTCGTTGTCCTGCTGTTCGTCCGACGCCGCCCGGCTGCCGCAGCGGCCGGTCAGCCGACGGCCGTCACATCGACGTTCCGCCTCATCTGGCGATCGCCGGCCCTGCGCGCGATCTTCCTGATGACCTTCTCGGCCCTGTTCCTCATCGCCCCGGAGGCGCTCGCTGTGGCGCTCGCCGCCGAGGTGGGCCTCAGCCCGCGGTGGGTCGGACTGTTCATGGCCTCGGCCGGGCTGTTCGCCGTGGTGGTCCTGTGGCTCTTCGCCACGTACGTCGCCGCGGCCCACTACCCGAAGGCGTTCCCGGTCGCGTGCATCGCGCCCGGTCTGCCGCTGTTAGCCGTCGCGGCGCTGGAAAACCCGTACCTGATCATGCTGGTCTTCGGTCTCAGCGGCGCGGCGTGGGCGGTGCTCATCGTCATCTCGGTGTCCACGTTCGCGGAGCTGCTTGCCGCCGACCAGCGGGCCCGGGGGCTGGGCATCGCGGCGTCCACGAACCTCACCGCACACGGACTCGGCGCCGCCCTCGCCGGGCTGATCGCCGACCTGACCGGCGTCGCGGCGGCCATCAGCCTTCTCGGGCTTGCGAGCATTCTCTTCGCCGTGCTGCCCGTTGTGCTTTGGCGCCGCGCAGAAAGCGACGTCGCTCCGTCGTCCCCAGCCGGGCTGGTGCCGCACCAGTCCTGACAACGCCGGTGCGGCGACCACCGCGGCGTCGACCAGCCGTATCGGGTGTTCTGCAAACTATCTGGTGGACCTGGTCGAGCAGCCCACACCCGGCTGGGCACTTTCACATGCGAGATTTGAGGACGTCGACCTCGCAGCCCGGGGCGAACGGGTCGAAGCCGTGTTCGGCGAGCCAGCGGACGTTGAGGAGGCTGCGGAGGGACCACCAGGCGCGGATGGCGGCAGGGTCGGCGGCAGGGCCGTAGCCGGCGAGGACGTCGGCGAGGCGGTCCTCGTGGCCCAGCGTCAGCGTGGCGAGGTCGAACATCGGGTCGCCATGGCCGGCCTCGGACCAGTCGAGCACCCCGGTAACCCGATCGCCGTCGGTGAAGACGTGGGTGATCTGGAGGTCACCGTGGGAGAACACCGGGGTGAAAGGTCGGAAAGCGGCCTCGGCGACCTCACGGTTTCGCGCGACCAGCCCGGCGGGGAGTACGCCGTTCGCGACGAGCAGTTCACACTCGGATTCCAGCTCCGCCCGGACCAGCGGGTCGGCGCTGCGGCCGGAGCGCGCGGGTAGCGGCGCATCGTGCAGGGTGCGGACGGCGGCACCCGCGGCGGCCCAGGCGGCAGGCGGGGCGGGCGACGGCTCGCCGAGGCAGCCGAGGGCCTTGCCGGGGAGGGCGCCGAGCGCTATCACCGACGGTTTGCGCCACAGGATCGGGGCCGTCGGGATCGGCGCCAGGGCCATCGACTCGGCCTCGGCGTCCAGGCGTGCCGGGTCGGCGTCCACCTTGAGGAAGACGTCGCCGACGCGCAGCGTCACCCGCTCGGAGTGAGCAACCACCACCTGAACCTCGTCCACGCGGGCCAGTATCGCGGAAAGTCCGCGCGGCGGCGCGCGCTTTGTCACCCGGGCGCCCACCACCGGCGTACGGGAAAGTCGGTTCAAGGCTCAAAAGCTGGTAGCACGACCTGCTGAATGGATGGTGGGTGCCAGTGCCGCGGGCCCGTCGTGTCGGCTGCGAAAAATCGCTGTCCGGTTGTCGGGGCGCACTGGTAGAAAGCCGGAGTGCAAAAGACTTTGACGTTCTCTGAGCAGCTGCGGCTCATCGACGAACGGTCGAACGCCTTCCGCGTCGCGGTCGCCGCAGCGCCCAGCCTCGACATGCAGGTGCCGACCCATCCCGAGCGGACGCTGTTCGATCTCGTGCAACACGTGGGCATGGGCCGCCGCAAAGCAACCGCCGTCGTCGCTGCAGGGCCCGCAGACGGTCCCCCAGAGAAGTCTGCGTGGGAGGGTAGCACGGGTGCGCCTCGGGAACGCGACGCCCTACTCGCCTGGTGGACCGAGTCCATCGAGCAACTAGCGAGCACGCTGCGCGAGGCCGGCCCGGATCGCGATTGTTGGACCTGGTGGGGCGACTCGCAGTCGCCGCAAACCTCTGGCGCCTGGGCGCGGCGCCAACTTCACGAGATCGCGGTGCACACCTACGACGCCCAGCTCACCGTGGGTGTCCCGCAGCCGCTACCGGACGAGGTCGCCCTCGACGGTTTTGACGACTGCCAGTTCACCCTCTGCTCGACAACGGTCGCCTGGCCGCACGAACCCGCCGTCGTCGATTACCACGCCACCGAGGGCCGGTCCTGGCGCCTTTGGCTTTCCCACGACGGCGCACGGGCCGCCCGCCTCCCCAGGCCCGCTGCCGACGAGGACCCGGACACCCCCGACGCCTCCGCCGAGGGCACGGCCAGCGACCTGGTCCTGGTCTTCTACAACCGCATACCGCTGGATTCCCTGAAGTTGGAAGGCGACCGCCACATCTTCGACCAGCTCATCGCCTGGGACCCGTCGGTGTAACAACGATCCCTTTCATCCCGTGCGGCTCTGTGGACGCAAGGATGTTTCCGGCCTGACCTACTGGGCGTTGTGCCTGGTAAGGAGGGTGCCATGAGGACTGCGACACTGGCCGATGTGACCCGACGGAGGTCAGGGCCGAGCGGTCGGCCGCGTCGGCAGCGCCTCCACCGTACGGGCGACGTCGTCCACCGGAAAGCACACCATGACCACGACCGTGGCCCGCGGCGCCATCCCGGATGCACCCCGACGATCCGTCGCCGAGCACGCCGCTACGAGAGCGCGCGGCCCCGGACCAGGCCCCGCGGCGCGAAACCAGCGGGGTCGGGCTGCTACCTGGTCAGCCTCGCTCGGGCGTCCTCGGCGTCGGGATGGTCGAGCGCGTCGAGGACGGCCAGCGCCTCCTGCCAGGCGAGCCGCGCCTCGGTCCCCCGGCCGCCCGCCTCGTGACAGTCGCCGATGTGGAGGAGGATTATCGCCTCCGCGTAGCGATGGCCAAGTTCACGCAGCATGGCCAACGAGCGTTGATGGCAGGCGCTGGCCTCATCTTCGTGCCCGAGCTTGTGGTGGGCCTGGCCCAGGCTGTCCCAGGTGTACGCCTGACCGGACCGGTTGCCGACCGCCTCGAACAGTGCCAACGCCTGCGTGCAGGCGGCCAGCGCCTGGTCGTAATCGCCGGTGAGGTAGTGGTTCCAGCCGATGTCGTTGAGTGCCGCCGCCTCACGGTCACGATCGTTCCCAGCCCGGAACAGCGCCAGCGCGCGCTCGATCTCGGCCATCGCCGCGGCACCGCGGTCGAGGTTGTTCAACACGGCGGCAAGACCGAGGTGGATCCCTCCCTGGCGGACGGGGTCGGGGTCGGGGCCCAGGTCGATGGCGCGCTGATAGAGCTGGATCGCCCCGTCATGGTCACCCATCTGCGTCAGGGCGCCGCCGAGGCACGAGAAGGCAGCGCGCAGGGCATCCGGCTCGCCGAGACGCCCAGCGGCTCGAACAGCCGTCTCCTGCAGGCCCACCCATAGCCGTATGAGGCCCCGCCGCCGCAGGTAGTTCTCCAGGATCGCCGCGTACGCGATGGTGTGACGGTCGAGTTCGGCGGCCTCGACCTGTCTCGCGACGGCGATGAGGTTGGCCACCTCCGCATCGAACCAGGCCAGCGCTAGTTGCTCGTCGGCCGGCGCGACGACGGACACGCCCGGCCCGGCCGGCGGCGGCTCGACCGGCGAGTGTTTGGCCTTGCCGAACTGCCGGTTCGCCGTATCGGCGCTGTGCACGTGGTGGTCGATGAGGCGCCGGGTGGCGCGGCGACGGTCGTCGGCGGTGTCGAGGCGCCCGGCTAGGTCGGCGGCGTAGGCACGGAGCAGGTCGTGGAACGCGAACCGGCCCGGCCGATGCTCGCCGATGAGGTTCGCCCCGGCAAGCTCGGCCAGCAGTGGCCGGACCTGGGCGACCGTTAGCCCGCAGACACTGGCGGCGGCTGGCACGGTCAGATCCGGTCCCAGGTGCAGGCCGAGCCGCCGGAACAGAGTCGCCGTGGGTTCGCGCAACGCGGCGTACGAGCAGTCGAACACGGACCGCACATCGCTGGCCGCGTCGGTCCCACCGAGGGCGTCGAGCGGTGTCTGTGCCTCGCGCATCTCCTCGACCAGCCCGGCCAGTGGGAGTTCGGGCCGTACCGCCGCCCGAGCCGCGGTGACCGCGAGCGCGAGCGGGAGACGCGCGCAGCGGGTGATGATCTCCGTGACAGCCTCTGGCTCCGCCGAGAGCCGTGCTGGTCCGAGCCGGCGCGTCAGAAGGTCGTAAGCCTCGTCCGGGTCGAGCACGTCGATGGCGATCGGCTCTGCGCCGTCCAGGGCGACCAAGCCGGTGAGCTGGTCCCGGCTGGTCACCAGGACGAAGCTGCCCGAGGCGCTTGGCAACAACGGCCGGACCTGGCTGGCGTCCCGGGCGTTGTCGAGGACGACCAGCACCCGCCGGCCGGCCAGCTCACTGCGATACTGGACGACGAGGCTTTCCACTGTCGCGGACAGACTCTGCGCGGGTACGCCCAGGGCTGTCAGGAACCCACGCAGGACCTCGTCGGGCCGCGCCACCGCTCCGGTGGGATCGAAGCCCCGGAGATTGGCGTAGAGCTGGCCGTCCGGGAATCTCGCCGCCACCGAATGAGCCCAGTGCACAGCCAGGGAGGTCTTGCCCACGCCCGCTGTTCCCACAATGGTTGCCACCGCCGCCGAGGCGCCCGTCACGTCGGCGAGCAGCCCATCCAGCTGCTTGAGCGGAAGGGCCCGACCGACGAACCGGCTCACGTCGGTCGGCAGCTGACGTGGTACCCCGCCGGGTCGGACCCGGGCTGCCACGACGCTCGGCGCCACGGGCTCGACGATGTCGGGGCCGGGGGCGTGCAGCAGGACGTCGGGTTCCTCGCGCGTTTCGTCGCCTAGCCCGACCAGTTCTGTCTGCCGCGCCAGCGTGGGGTCGGCCCCACGCTCCGTGCTGGCAATGGTCGGCGCCGTCGGGGTTTGGGTCAGTACTCGTAGGTGCGCGGCCTGTAGCGGCGCACTAGGGTCGATGCCGAGCTCCTCGGCGAGGCGGTCACGGACCGCGTGGAACACCGACAATGCCTCCGCCAGCCGTCCAGCGGCGCCCAGGGCGGTGATGAGGCTGGCCTGTACGGGCTCGTGGAACAGTGCCATCGACGCGGCCAACTGAAGCGGCAGGATCACCCGCTCCGGTTGGCGTAACGACACGGCCAGTTCGGCAGCCGCCGTGCATACGGTGTGGAACTCGTCGTCGAGGGCGGCCAGTACCGGAGTCGCCGAGCCGTCGACAAACCCGGCTCCTGCGTGGCCCTTCCAAAGACCGAGCGCCTCGACATAACAGTCGAGCGCCAGGTCGCGAGCCTGCCGGGCGAGAGCGGCGTGGGCGGCATCGAGGAGCTTCCGGAACGACACGAGGTCCAGCACGTCGGGACCGGCGGTGAACACGTACGCGTTACCGCGGCGGTGCAGGTACCTACCGGGTGACCGTACGGGCACCGTGGGTTCAAGCAACCGCCGCAGCGTCCCGATGTACTTCTGGATCACGTTCAGCGCGCTTGCGGGGGCGTCGTCTGCCCAGATCAGGTCGATCAGTTCGCCCGTGCTGACCGGCTCGCCCACGCGAGCCACCAGCAGCGCCAACACCTGCGCCTGTTGTCTGGGGCCGGCGTCCAGCTCGACGCCGCCGCGCCAGAGGCGCAACGGACCAAGGATCTGTACGCGCAGCGAACCGGCTTCGGCCCGCAGGTCATCGTCGTCACGCCAAACGGGGTGCGCTGGCTCGGCCACGTCTGCCGCCTCCCGGATGACCTATACACACTGTCCGTTTGCGACCTTCTCCGGCCGGAGCACCGAGTCTACTGATTTGGTCTAGAACCGTTGCGGGAATTGGTCTGTGTCGTCGAGGTCGAGCTGGCCGTACCAGAACCTGCGTCGTCTCCTACGCGTCCTCGCGAGCAGACCGGAGACGCCAGCGGCGAGTTCGCCCTTCCGACGCTGACCGGCGTACGCCACCGCAGCCGACGTCTCCACGCCGAAAACGTAGATCACCCACGGTGACCGCCAGATAAGCCGATGAGTGGTCCGATTTGGGCAGCTTGACGGGCATCCGACGCATACTCGGTATGCAATGCTGGCCGATGTCCAACCAGGACCTGACATCCACCGGATGTCGACACGGGGAGGTTTGTGTTGCTGCTGACAAGGAGACTGACCGCAGTCGTACTGGGGGTCGGGTTGGTGCTGGGCACCGGCTCGGCCGGTGCGGCCGCACCCGTTCCGGCGGCGGGCCAGCCGCCGACCGCAGAGCCGGCCCGACCCGCACAGACCGGGCCGATCACGGTCACTCTGCGGACCGGTGACCGGATCACGCTCGCCTCGGCCGACGAGCGGACCGCTTCGGTGCAGCCGGGCAAGGGGCGCGAGAAGATCCAGTTCGCCACCAGCCGTGAGTCGGACGGGCTGTACGTGATCCCACGGGACGCCGCCCCGCTGATCCGGTCCGGGCAACTCGACCGGCGACTGTTCAACGTCACCGGGCTGGTGCAGGCCCGCTACCACGATTCCGCACGCGACAACCTGCCGCTGATCGTGACCCACCGTCCCGGCGCGGTCGCCTCGACCACCGGCACGCTGCGGGGCGCGGGTGCGCGGGTCACCCGGGAACTGCCGGCGATCGGCGGAGCCGCGGTCACCGCCGCCAAGGACCACGCCGGCGCCTTCTGGGCCAGCGTCACGACCGGCCGGGACGGTGTCCGTACCGCCACTGCCGGTGGGATCGAGAAGATCTGGCTGGACGGCAAGCGGCAACTGACCCTGGACCACAGCGTGCCGCAGATCGGCGCGCCCGCCGCGTACCAGGCGGGTTACACCGGCAACGGGGTCACCGTCGCGGTGCTCGACACCGGGGTCGACGTGAACCATCCCGACCTGGTCGGACGGGTTGCCGAGGCGCGGAACTTCAGCGAGGCGGCCGATGCCGAGGACCTGATCGGGCACGGTACGCACGTCGCCTCGATCATCGCCGGCAGCGGCGCCGCCTCCGGGGGCAAGTACCGGGGCGTCGCGCCCGACGCCACCCTGGTCTCCGGCAAGGTCTGCGAGGACTCCGGCTGCAGCGAGTCGGCGATCCTGGCCGGTTTGCAATGGGCGGCTGTGGAGAAGCGGGCCGACGTGGTGAACGTCAGCCTCAGCGGCACCGACCAGCCGGGGATCGATCCGCTCGAGGAGGCGGTGAACGTCCTCACCGCGCAGACCGGCACGCTCTTCGTGGTCGCCGCGGGGAACAACTACTCGGACGCCTCGGTCGGCTCGCCGGGCAGCGCCGACGCCGCCCTGACCGTCGGCGCGGTGGACCGCGACGACAAACTCGCCGACTTCTCCAGCCGCGGCCCCCGGGTCGGCGACGACGCCGTCAAGCCGGACATCACCGCCCCCGGCGTCGAGATCGTCGCGGCCAAGGGCGCCGGCACCGAACTCGGCGCCCCGGTCGGCGAGCACTACGTGACCCT
>NZ_JBFAPP010000028.1:0-100583 GCF_040676775.1 Micromonospora sp. NPDC049523
CACCCGCATGCACGTACGCGTCGACCTCACCACTGATCACCGCCGCGATCTTCGCACCCGCCGACCCCATCGGCACCAACTCCGCACCCACCTCGTCCGCCAACTCGGTCAGGAACGCAGGCGGCCGACTACGACTCGCCGCCAGCCGGATCGTCTGCCCGCCCGGCGCGGTCGCGGACAGCAGCGTCATCGGGGGGTACGCCGGCGGATGGTCCGTACCCAGCACCCGGTGCTGGGCCGGCAACGCCACCGCCCCGCCGACCAGCCCGTGCTCGGTCGTCGCGGTACGCGCCCAGAGCGCCACGTGCACCGCCCAGTCGGACCGGCCCTCCTCGGAGAACTCCCGCGTCCCGTCCAGCGGATCGATGATCCACACCCGGTCGGCGGTGATCCTCGGCGGAGCCGCCGGACCCAGGTCGGCCGACCAGGCCCGCCGTGCCCCGTCGTCCTCTTCGGAGAGCACCGCGTCCGCCGGCCGCCAACGGGCCAGTTCCGTACGCAGCAGATCGTGCGAAACCTTGTCCCCGGCCGCCTTGAGCGCTGCCGGATCCGCATGACCGACCTCGGTCCGCAACTCCATCAGCGCATCCCCGGCCCGGGCCGCCAGCCAACGGGCGAAGGCACTGTCGATCACCGGCGGCGTGGCCATCAGCGGACTCCCGGGGTCAGGGCAGCCACGGCCACCACAACACGCACGATCACTGACCGCCTCCTCGCTGACGGAACCCGCCTCCCCACCCTCTGCGGCACACTACCGCCGACCGTCCGGTGGTCAGGCGCTGTGGTACGCGTTTTGCGTCCACTCCACTCCCCGGAGGATCACCGACTCCACCACATCGGCCGCCCGGTCGACCAGAAAGTCCAGTTCTTTGCGCTCAGCCGGGGAGAAGTCCGACAGCACGTAGTCCGCCGGGTCCTGCCGCCCCGGCGGTCGCCCGACACCCACCCGGACCCGTACGTAATCCTTCGTCGCCAGCGACTTCGACATCGACCGCAGCCCGTTGTGACCGCCCTCGCCGCCACCGACCTTCACCCGGATCTGCCCGTACGGGATGTCCAGCTCGTCGTGCACCGCGATCACCTGCGCCGCCGGCACCTTGTAGAACTGCGCCAGCGCCACCACCGGGCCACCAGAAAGATTCATGTACGTCAGCGGCTTCGCCAGCACGAGCTTCGGACCGCCGAAGCCCAGCCGCCCCTCGGCGACCTCGGCGACGGCCCGCTTGTGCCGACCGAACTTCGCCCCGATCCGGGACCCGAGCAGGTCGGCGACCATGAAACCGACGTTGTGCCGGTTGCCCGCGTACTCCCGGCCGGGGTTGCCCAGCCCGGCGACCAGCCACGGCTCCGCCTCGTCCGCCACACCCGTCTCCCCTGCGTGTCAGCAGTACGGAACAGGCGCCCCCGACCTCGTCGGGGGCGCCTGTGTCACGACATCGATCAGGCTTGGGCCGGAGCCTCGGCCTCGTTCGCCTCGGCGGTCTCGCCCTCGGCGGCTTCCTCGCCCTCGGCAGCCTCGGCCTCCTCGGCCGGCGCCTCCTCGACAACCCCGGCACCCTCGGCCTCGAGCTGCTCGGCGGTCGGCGCACCCGTGATCACCACGAGCACCGACTCCGGGTCCGCCACCAGCTCGACGCCCTCCGGCAGCTTCACGTCAGCGGCGGTGACCTGCGAACCGGCGCCCAGGCCCTCGATCGAAACCTCGAGGTGGTCCGGCAGCCGGGTCGCGTCGGCGCTCACCGACAGCGTGTCGTGCTCGTGCATGATCAGGGTGTCGCGGGCCGCCTCACCGACGAGCTGCACCGGGATGTCGACGGTGACCTTCTCGCCCCGGCGGACCAGGAGCAGGTCGATGTGCTCGAACGTGTCCTTGATCGGGTCACGCTGGATCGCCTTCGGCAGGGCGAGCGCCTGGGTACCGTCGCTCACGTCGATGGCGAAGAGCTGGTTCGCGCCGCCACGGCGGATGGCCGCGGCGAACTCACGCGCGGGAAGCGCGATGTGCTTGGGGGCCTCACCGTGGCCATACAGCACGGCTGGCACCTTGCCTGCCCGACGGGTACGACGGGCACCACCCTTGCCGAACTCGGTACGGGGCTCGGCGCTGATCTTTACCTCGGACACGGGGAAACTCCTGATATCGTCGCTACGGCGGAACGTCGGCTGGCGGTGCTGGGGCGAGGGGCTCGCTGGGGCTCTTGCGTGCAGAGCACTGCCCGGAGCACCGCGTCGATGACGGAACCTCCGTGCGGCGCTTCTGTCAGCGGCCCGCTGGGCACCCTCGCCGTGGCAACCGCACTATCCTACCCGAGGCCGAGCAAAGCATTCAGGCGGTACCCCGGGTAACCGCGCCGACGCCACTGAGGGACCCCGGCGCGGGCCAGATCCGGCCTAGCTCAGACCACCGAAGAGCGTGGTCACCGAGCCGTCGTCGAACACCTCGCGGATCGCCCGAGCCAACAGCGGCGCGATCGACAATACGGTGATTTTGTCCAACTGCTTCTCCGCCGGCAACGGCAGCGTGTTGGTGACGATCACCTCGCTGATCCGGCTGTTCTTCAACCTTTCGGTCGCCGGATCCGACAGCAGCGCGTGGGTCGAGGCGACGATCACGTCCGAGGCACCCGAGTCGTAGAGGATGTCCGCCGCCTTGCGGATCGTGCCACCGGTGTCGATCATGTCGTCCACGATCAGGCAGACCCGGTCCTCCACGTCACCGACAACCCGGTTCGCCACCACCTGGTTCGGCTTGAGCGGATCACGGGTCTTGTGGATGAACGCCAGCGGGCAACCGCCGAGCCGGTCCGTCCACCGCTCCGCCACCCGTACCCGACCGGAGTCCGGCGCGACCACCGTCATCGGCCGCCCCGCGTACTGGCGCTCGACGTACTCGGCCAGGATGTCCATCGCGAACAGGTGATCCACCGGCCCGTCGAAGAAACCCTGGATCTGTGCCGTGTGCAGGTCGACGGTGAGAATCCGGTTCGCACCCGCGGTCTTGAGCAGGTCCGCCACCAGCCGGGCCGAGATCGGCTCCCGCCCCCGGTGCTTCTTGTCCTGCCGCGCGTACGGGTAGAACGGCAGGACCACGGTGATCCGCTTGGCCGAACCGCGCTTCAGCGCGTCGACCATGATCAACGTCTCCATCACCCAACGGTTCACCCCGTGCGTGACGGACTGGACCACGAAGGCGTCCGAACCACGTACCGATTCCTTGAACCGTACGAAAATCTCGCCGTTGGCGAACTCGTACGAATCGGAGGGCGTGGGCGCCACTCCGAGTACCTCGCCGATCTCCTTCGCCAACTCCGGGAAGCCCCGCCCGGAGAAGAGCATCAGGCTCTTGCGGTTTTCGGCGACGATGCTGCCCATCGGCTCGTCTGCTCCCGTTGGTCGGTGGTTCCTGGCGGTGGACCAGGGACTATTCGGTTGCAGTATCTCCCTTGGCCGGGCTGACGCCACCCGCATCGGCCGCCGCGTGGATTGCCTCACCCTGGCTTGCGCCGCCGGCCCCCGAAGGTCCACGTTCCGCCGCCGCGGCCTGCGCACGTTCCGCCGCCTCCGCCGACCGGGTACCGGCCCGCCGACGGGCCACCCAACCCTCGATGTTGCGCTGCCGACCCCGGGCCACCCCCAGCGCGCCGGGCGGCACGTCGGAGTCGATCGCGCTGCCGGCCGCCACGTACGCGCCCGCGCCGACCTCGACCGGGGCGATCAGGGTCGTGTCGCAGCCGACGAAAGCCGCCTCACCGACCGTGGTGTGGTGCTTGGCCACCCCGTCGTAGTTCACGAAGATCGTCGCCGCGCCGATGTTGGCCCGGGCACCGATGGTGGCGTCACCCACGTACGTCAGGTGCGGCACCTTGGCGCCGACACCGACCTCGGAGTTCTTCACCTCTACGAACGTACCCACCTTCGCCTGTTCGGCAAGCCGGGCGGCCGGCCGCAGATAGGCGTACGGTCCGACGCTCGCCCGGTCACCGATCACCGCGCTGACCGCGTGGCTGCGCAGCACCGTCGCATCGGCACCGACGCTCGTGTCGATCAGGGTCACGTCCGGGCCGACAACCGCACCGGCACCGACCGTGGTCGCCCCGCGAAGCTGGGTGTTCTGGTCCACCACCGCGTCCCGGTCGAGCGTCACCGTGACGTCGATCCAGGTGGTGGCGGGGTCGAGCAAGGTCACCCCGGCGCGCATCCAGCCGGTGTTGACCCGGTCGCGCAGCAACTGCCGCAGCGCGGCAAGCTCGACCCGGTCGTTGCAGCCGAGCGTCTCGCTCGCGTCCGCGGCGACGTGTACGACCACCGGCTCGCCGGTCGCGGCGAACAGGCCGAAGACGTCGGTGAGGTATTCCTCGCCCTGGTCGTTGTCGGTGGACAGCTTGCCCAGCGTGTCCCGCAGCCGGGCCGCGTCGAAGGCGTAGATGCCGGCGTTGATCTCCCGGATGGCGCGCTGCGCGGCGGTCGCGTCGCGCTCCTCGACGATCTGCTCCAGCCGCCCGGCCTCGTCCCGGACGATCCGGCCCAGGCCGGTCGGGTCGGGCACCTCGGCGGCGAGCACGGTTGCCGCGGCGCCGGCCGTCTCGTGCGCCTCGACCAGCGCGGCGACGGTCTCGGGCCGGAGCAGCGGCGCGTCGCCGTTGATCACGATCACCGTGCCGGCCCGGTCGGGGGCGGCGTCGAGGGCGATCCGGACGGCGTGTCCGGTGCCGCGCTGCTCGGCCTGGAGGACCGCGTTGGCGTCGGGGGCAACCTCGGCAAGATGCCCGGTGACCTGGTCGGCGCCGTGCCCGACCACGACCAGGGTGTGGTCCGGGGCCAGCGGGGCGGCGGCGGCCAGCACATGACCGACCAACGTACGGCCGAGCAGTGGGTGTAACACCTTGGGCAGTGCCGACTTCATCCGCTTGCCCTCGCCCGCGGCGAGGACGACTACGGTGCGGACGCGGGGCTGGGACACGAGGGAGCTCCCGTCAGAACGGTTGGCAGTCTGCGGCCCCATGCTAACCGCGCCACCGGAACCGGTCGCGGGGTTCCCTCGAACCGAACAAAACGGACTAAGGGAACAGCTCGGCCGCCAGGGTTCGAACCTGAAATACGGGTACCAAAGACCCGGGTGTTGCCAATTACACCACGGCCGAAGGAAGAGCAGTGTCAGCGTAGCGCCTCGGCCGAGCCCTCACCGAATCGCTTTAGCGCCTCACCGGCCAGCGCACGGACGACGCCTTCGATCCGCCAGTACAGTTCCCTGCTGCCCGGCACGTCCACGACCAGGCAGCCACGATAGGACTCACCGGTGTTGTGCCTGTTCGTGACCGCCCGGTGCCGCTTGAGCGTCGGCGTTCGAAATCGGTCGGCGGGCAGGCCCAGCACCTCGATCCACCAGGCCGTCGCCGCCTCCACGTCCGCGGACTCATGGATGCTCACCCGGTACGTCGGCGCGGCTCGATCGACGCCACACGACTCCAGGAAGCGCAGGAAGAGTGCCAGCAGCCCCGCGTCGCTGTTGGTGAAGGTCAACCGATCGTTGCGCCGCCACGGTTTCGACTTGCTTCCCTCACACCAGTAGACAGCGGCCCCCACCAACAACAGGTCGCGCTCGCTCAACGAACCGACCCGGGCGGCCTCGACCGCGTGCATCTCCGCCTGCCGTTCGTCGCGCTCCTGGCGGTGCCGCGCCCAACGCGCGTCGGTCATCACCTTCGAATGCGCCCGCTTCCGCCTGGCCCGCTCGGAGTCGACATCGAGCGGCAGGTGCCGGACCCACTGGTAGGCGGTGGACTTGGCGACGCCGAGTTCGGTGGCGATGTCGGTGACCGACCAGCCGTCCTCCCGCAACCGCACCGCCCGGTCGCGCACCTCGTCCTTGGCGTTCGGCCGCCGGGTCCACTCCGGTGCCGGGACACCGCGCAGCAGCGCGTACAGCCGGTCTTTGCCGATGCCGAGACGGGCCCGGATCTGGCCCACGGAAAGGCCTTCGACGGTACGCAGCCGCCGGGCCTCGGTGGCGAGATCGTCGGTCATGAACAGCAGATTAGTACGCGCGTACGACAGGTTTCGTCAAGAGCTCGTAGGGAACTGCCAGGAACGCACCCATGGCGAGTTACGGTGCCGTAGGTTACGGTGACGTAGGCGTAAGTTACCGATCTCGTCCCCGTCTCCGCCCAGCGAGGTGCCATGTCGACCACCCTGACCGGACCGCCCACGGAAACCACCGAAAAGGGCCCGAAGCCGCTCACCGAAGGTAAGCAGCAGACGGGCATCCTGATCGCCCTCTGGTCCTTTGTCATCGTGCCGTTCATCGCCCTGATCGCCGCCGTTCCGGTGGCCTGGGGCGGCTGGCTGACCTGGACCGACGTCGCGATCGCCGCGGTCTGGTACGTGGTCGCCGGGATCGGGATCACGGTCGGCTTCCACCGCTACTTCACCCACGGCTCGTTCAAGGCCAAGCGTTGGCTGCGGGTCACCCTGGCGGTCGCGGGTTCGTTCGCGGTCCAGGGCAACATCACCCAGTGGGTGGCCGACCACCGTCGCCACCACGCCTTCTCCGATGTGGAAGGCGACCCGCACTCGCCGTGGCGGTTCGGCGAGAGCGTCTGGGGTCTGACCAAGGGCCTCTTCTTCGCCCACATGGGCTGGCTGTTCCACCGCGAGTTGTCCAACCGCGCGCGGTTCGCCCCGGACCTGCTGGCAGACAAGGACATCAGCCGGGTGGACCGGCTCTTCCCGCTGCTGGTGAGCATCTCGCTGCTCGCGCCGGCCGCCATCGGTGGCCTGGTCACCTGGTCCTGGCAGGGCGCGCTGACCGCGTTCTTCTGGGCCGGCCTGGTCCGGGTCGGGCTGCTGCACCACGTGACCTGGTCGATCAACTCGGTCTGCCACGTCTACGGCGAGCGCCCGTTCGAGGTGCGCCAGGGTGACAAGGCGTCGAACTTCTGGCCGCTCGCGATCCTGTCCTTCGGCGAGAGCTGGCACAACCTGCACCACGCCGACCCGACCTGCGCCCGACACGGGGTGCTGCGCGGCCAGGTGGACATCTCGGCGCGGGTGATCTGGATCTTCGAGAAGGCCGGTGCGGCGTTCGACGTACGGTGGCCGAAGCCGGAGCGGATTGCGGCGAAACTGGTGAAACCGGCCGCGCCACAGTGACCGCGCCGCGCCGGGCACCGTCCCGGAACCTGCCACCTGGCAGGATGGCCGGGTGACAGAGAGCCCGAGCAGCAGCGGGGGCAGCGGGCGTGGGCGACCACCGGCGGCGCCGACCAAGCCATCTTCCCGGGTACGGATGTCAGCGGCGCAGCGCCGCGAGCAGCTGATCTCCATCGGGCGGCAGATCTTCGCCGAACGGGGCTTCGACGCCACTTCCATCGAGGAGGTGGCGTCGCGGGCCAAGGTGTCGAAGCCGGTGGTCTACGAGCACTTCGGTGGCAAGGAAGGCCTCTACGCGGTGGTGGTGGACCGGGAGGTCCGGGCCCTGCTGGACAGGGTGGCCGCCGCGCTGACCGCCGGGCATCCCCGCGAGTTGCTGGAGCAGGCCGCGCTGGCGCTGCTCAGTTACATCGAGGAGGAGACCAGCGGGTTCCGGGTGCTGGTGCGCGAGTCGCCGGTGATGTCGGCGACGGGGAACTTCAGCAGCGTGCTCAACGACGTCGCGCACCAGGTGGAGCACATCCTGGGTGCGGAGTTCAAAAGTCGTGGTTACGACCCGAAACTGGCCGAGTTGTACGCGCAGGCGCTGGTCGGCATGGTGGCCCTGACCGGTCGCTGGTGGCTGGAGGTACGCAAGCCGCGCAAGGAGACGGTGGCGGCGCACCTGGTCAACCTGGCCTGGCACGGGCTTTCGCACCTGGAGGCGAAGCCGACCCTGCTGACCCGCCGGGGGCGTTGAACGTTCTCGTCCCGGTCGGGGCACGCCGTACTACCGGTCAACCGGGTGAGGTTTCGGACGAGGCGGCCCGACGGTATCGCCGTTCCTCCTCGGCGTGCTCCGGTGGCCCGATCTTGTCGTAGAGGCCGGTGGCGAGCGTGATCAGGCCGAAGATCAGCGACACCACGACGGTCGCGACGGAGAAGTTGAGGATGTTCGCGTCGGTCTGGAGCACGCTGAGCATGACCAGTCCGACGACCAGGAAGACCACGCCTGCGGTCAGGTTCATGAAGTGGCCGAGGTTGCCCCGCAGCGATGCGCCGATCATGATGACGATCCCGAAGGCCACCGAGACCAGCGAGAACGCCAGGTTGGTACGCAGACCGAGGGCGTAGTTGCCCTCGCGTGCGAAGAGCGACTCACCGGCGGTTTCGACGATGCCGAAGATCCCGAAAATCAGGATGTAGAGGCCGACCAGTCCGGAAATGACCCGGTAGAGCGTGCGCGCCGGGTGGTTGATGGGGATGTGCGCCACCGACTTCTCCTCCGTACGGGTGATGATTCTTCCGAATTGTCACCCAGATGAGGAGGCGGTTTCCGGCGAACACGGATCAGCCCCGGTCAGCGCACCCGGCGCCCGCCCCGGTTCAGAGGACCAGGCGCCCGTCCCGCCACGCCTGTGCCTCGTCCTCGGAGCCGACCCGGCCGTACATGCCGGCCATCAGCAGGACCAGCCCGGCGATCATGGTGACCACGACTCCGGCGATGCTGAAGTTGAGGTAGTTGGCGTCCGTACGGATCACCGCGAGGCCAGCCAGGCTGACCACCATCAGCAGGTAGCCGAACCACTTGTTGACCGCGGCGTCGATGTTGCGGCCCAGACCGGTGGCGATCAGGACGATCATGCCGAGTACCACGGCGAGCACCGAGTGGCCGAGGTTGGTGCCCTGGCCGAGCACGGTGGTGGTCTCGTCCTGGGCGAACGCTTCGTTGCCACCGGTCTCGATGAGCCCGAGGACACCGAAGATGACCAGGTATAGACCGGTCAGGCCGCCGATCGCCCGGTAGATCGGGCGTGCGGGGTGGTTGACGGGGTTGTGGGCCATAGTCGTAACTCTCCAACGCCGTGCCGGTGGGGGTCGTCAACTATTGTCCCGCATGCGGCGGTGTGACGCCGCACACGCCCGCCCCCAGCGGTCGGGGCGCCCGGGGTCAGGACCCCGGCACCTGCTCCGCGAGGGACAGCCAGCTCTCCTCGATCTGTTCCCGCTCGGCCCGTACGGCGCGCAGTTGGCCGTCCAGTTCGGCGACCTTGGCGTAGTCGGTGGAGTGTTCGGCCATCTGGTCGTGCAGCGCCGACTCGCGCTGGTCCAGCTTGCCGATCTGCCGTTCCAGCCTGCTCAGTTCCTTCTTCGCCAGCCGCACCTCGGCGGCGCTGAGCTGGGGCGTACCGGCTCCGTCGCCGTTGCCGCCCGGCCCGGTGCCGCCCGCGGGTGTGGCGGTTGCGGAGGCGACGGTCGCGGTGGGGGTCCGGCCGCCCTGGCCCGACTCGGCGCGGGCGAGGTATTCGTCGACGCCGCCGGGCAGGTGGACCAGTCGACCGTCGCCGAACATGCCGTAGACCACGTCGGTGACCCGTTCGATCAGGTACCGGTCGTGGCTGGCCACGATGATCGTGCCGGGCCAGGAGTCGAGCAGGTCTTCCAGTGCGGCCAGGGTGTCGGTGTCGAGGTCGTTGGTGGGTTCGTCGAAGAGAAGCACGTTCGGCTCGGCGGCGAGCAGCCGGAGCATCTGCAACCGGCGGCGTTCACCACCGGAGAGGTCGCCGACCGGGGTCCAGAGTCGACGGTCGTCGAAGCCGAACACCTCGGCGAGCTGCGACGCGCCCAGTTCCCGGTCGCCGAGTACGACCCGCCGGGCCACCTCCTCGACGGCTTCGAGCACCCGCAACTGGTTGGGCAGCTCGGAGAGTTCCTGGGAGAGGAACGCCGGCCGTACGGTGGAACCGGTGTTGATCCTGCCCTTCTCCGGTTCGCGTACACCGGCGAGCAGGCGCAGCAGCGTGGTCTTGCCGGCCCCGTTGGCGCCCACGATCGCGATCCGGTCGCCGGGGCCGACCTGCCAGGTGAGGTCGTCGAGGATCAGTTTCGGGCCGGCCAGCAGGGTGACGTTCTCCAGGTCGTACACCTGCTTGCCGAGCCGGGAGGTGGCCATCCGTTGCAGCGACATGGTGTCGCGCGGCGGTGGCACGTCCGCGATCAGCGCGTTCGCGGCGTCGATCCGGAACTGGGGCTTGGAGGTACGGGCCGGCGGACCCCGGCGCAGCCAGGCGATCTCCTTGCGGAGCAGGTTCTGCCGGCGGGCTTCGGTGGCGGCGGCGACCCGTTCCCGTTCCACCCGGGCCAGTGTCCAGGCGGCGAAGCCGCCCTCGTAGGCCCGTACGGTCTGGTCGCCGACCTCCCAGGTGGTGGTGCAGACCGCGTCGAGGAACCAGCGGTCGTGGGTGACGACCACGAGCGCGCCCCGTCGGTTGACCAGGTGGCGGGCCAGCCAGTCGACCCCGGCCACGTCGAGGTGGTTGGTCGGTTCGTCCAGGATCAGCAGGTCGGCGGTGCGGACCAGGAGCGCGGCGAGCGCGACCCGGCGTCGTTCGCCACCGGACATCGGTCCGACCGGCTGGTCGAGCCCGAGGTACGGCATGCCGAGCCCGTCCAGGATTCCCCGGACTCCGGCGTCGCCGGCCCATTCGTGTTCGGCGCCCATGCTCTGGTCCAGCCAGGCGGTGCCGAGCACCACGTCCCGTACGGTCGCCTCGGCGTCCAGGTTCAGGGTCTGCGGCAGCCAGGCGACCCGCAGGTCACGGCGGTGGGTGACCCGCCCGTTGTCCGGTTCTTCGAGCTTGGTGAGCAGGCGGAGCAGGGTCGACTTGCCGGCCCCGTTCAGTCCGACGACGCCGATCCGGTCGGCGTCGTCGAGGCCGAGGGACACGTCGGTGAGCAGTTGCCCGGCCGCGCCATAGCCCTTGGACACCCGGTCCAGGTTGACGATGTTGGCCACGAGCCCACCTTCCATGATCAAAGGCGCCCCGGGTGCCGGTCGGGCCGGCACGAGGGGACGCCTGGAGTAGCTCAAGCCTACGCGGGTGCCGTACCCGTCGGCCGGTCAGATCACGCGGGCGCCGGGAACCGGGCCGGTGGCCGTACGGGCGGCGCGGCAGACCCCGGTGGTCTCGAGTTCGGCGGCGATCCGGCTGGCGGCGACGGCGTCGGCCGCGAGGAAGACGCAGGTGGGGCCGGAGCCGGAGACCATGCCGGCGAGCGCACCCGCGGCCTCGCCGGCCTTGAGGGTCGCCACCAGGGCGGGGCGCAGCGACTGGGCGGCGGCCTGCAGGTCGTTGCCGAGGGTCGCGGCGAGTACGGCGGGGCTGCGCTGGCGCAGTGCGGCGAGCAGTGCGTCGGCGTTCGGCAGCGGCGGTGGGGCGGCGCCGTCGGCGCGCAACCGGTCGAGTTCCCGGTACGCGGTCGGGGTGGACAGGCCGCCGTCGGCGATCGCGACCACCCAGTGCCAGGTGGTCGGCCGGGCCAGTACGGGGCTGACCGTCTCGCCCCGGCCGGTGCCGAGCGCGGTGCCGCCGAAGATCAGGAACGGTACGTCGGAGCCGAGGTCGGCGGCGATCGCGGCGAGTTGGTCGCGGGACAGGTTGGTGCCCCAGAGCGTGTCGCAGGCGACGAGCGCGGCGGCGGCGTCGGCGCTGCCGCCGGCCAGACCGGCGGCGAGCGGGATCTGCTTGCGCAGGTGCAGCCGGGCGTGTGCGGGCACCCCGGTGTGTGCGGCGAGCGCACGGGCGGCCCGGATGACGAGGTTGTCGTCGTCGAGCGCCAGCTCACCGGTCCCTTCCCCCTCCATCGTGAGGGTGAGGGTGTCGCCGCGCCGGGCGGTCAGCTCGTCGTAGAGCGCGATGGCGTGGTAGACGGTGTTCAGTTCGTGGTAGCCGTCGGGGCGCAGCGGGCCCACCCCGAGGTGCAGGTTGATCTTCGCCGGGACGCGTACCCGGACCGGGCCGGTCGCGGCGCGCCGGGACCGTTCATCGTCGTCGGGCCGCCATGCCTCGGTCACCGGGCACGGCCCCGGACCCGTGGCGCCACCGCCGGGGTGACGTCGGGTGGGGACGGTAGGGGCCTCGTCGACAGCACGGGCGCCAGCCTACTCGGCGCGTTCGGCGTCGGTCGGGGCCGACGCGGCGATCGCGGCGAACTGCTCCACGGTGAGCGCCTCGCCCCGGGCGCCGGGGTCGACGCCGGCCGCGGTCAGCGCCGCCGCGGCCTGGTCCGCGCCACCGGCCCAGCCGGCGAGCGCGGCGCGCAGGGTCTTGCGGCGCTGCGCAAAGGCCGCGTCCACCACCGCGAAGACCTTCTTCCGGGGTACGTCGGTGCGGGGCGGCTCCCGGCGGGTGAAGGCGACGAGGCCGGAGTCGACGTTCGGCACCGGCCAGAAGACGTTCGGCGGGACCTTGCCGGCGCCCCGCGCGGTCGCGTACCAGGCGAGTTTCACCGACGGGATGCCGTACGTCTTGGAGCCGGGACCGGCGACCAGCCGGTCGGCGACCTCTTTCTGCACCATCACCAACCCCTGACGCAGGCTCGGCAGTTCGGCGAGCAGGTGCAGCACCACCGGCACGGCAACGTTGTACGGCAGGTTCGCGACCAGCGCGGTCGGTGCCGGCTCGGCCAGTTCGGCGGCGGTGATCCGCAGCGCGTCGGCGCGGTGCACGGTCAACCGGTCGGCGGCGGTACCGGCGCGGTCGGCGACGGTCGCCGGCAGCGCCGCGGCCAGCGTCGGGTCGATCTCCACCACGTGTACGTGCGCGGCCGCGGTGAGCAGCCCGAGGGTGAGCGAGCCCAGTCCCGGGCCGACCTCCAGGGCGACGTCGTCCGGGGCGAGTTCGGCGGCGGCCACGATCCGGCGCACGGTGTTGGGGTCGTGGACGAAGTTCTGGCCCAGTTTCTTGGTCGGCGCGACGCCGAGGCGGGCGGCCAGTTCCCGGATCTCCGCCGGGCCGAGGAGTCCGGTCATGAGGCCAGAGCCTACGGGGCGGTGTCGGGCCGCCGACCGGCACGCCGTGCCGGCTGTCCTGGACGGCCGGGGAGGCGCCGGGGCGGGCGACGGGAGGGACTGCCGGCCCTTCGGCCGGGGACGGCGACCGTGCCTTCGGCGTTCGGCTGCCGGAAACCTACCGATCCGACACCCCGCGTACAACTCCGCTTTCCCTACCAGCTAGCCGAAAACTGGACATGGCGGCGTTGCTGACCGGCGTTCCGTACCCCACGCTGGTCACCGTGGAACGACCGAACCCGATGATCCCCGCCCGTGACGGCCGGACGATCGCGGCGCCGATCTCCGGCGCCCCGTCGACCGTCTCCCCCGCGTGATGGCTTCCGGCCCGTACGACCTCGACCCGACCGACCGGCGAATCGTCGCCGCGCTGCAGGTCAACGGCCGGGCGAGTTGGACGGAGATCGCCGCGCTGATCGGGACCTCGGTCACCACGGTGGCCCGCCGGGCCCAGCAGCTGATCGCCGGGGGGCTGGTCAAGGTGGCCGTCGCACCACAGCCCGGTGGCGGCCCGGTCGACCTGCTGATCGTCCGGGTCCGCTGTGCGCCCGGCAGTCAGCTGCCGACCGCGCGGGCGTTGGCCGCCCGGCCCGAGGTGCGGTTCGTCGCCGTGCTGACCGGCGCCCACGATCTGGTCGCCGAGTTGCTGGTGCCGCGCGGGACCAGCATGCACAGCGTGCTCAGCGCGGTGCAGCGGATCCCGGGAGTGCAGGCGACCATCGCCGACCTGCTGCTGCACACGTACAAGTCGGACCATGAGTGGAGTCGCCGGCTGCTCGGGGACGACAGGCGGACGCCGACGCCGCCGGTGCACGACTGTCCGCCGGACCACCTCGACGAGGTGGACGAACGGATCATCGCCGCCCTGCGGCACGACGGGCGGACCAGCTTCCACGCCGTCGCGCTCGGCCTGGGCATCAGCGAGAGCACCGTACGGCGCCGGTTCGAGGCCCTGCACGGCGCCGGCTGCGTACAGGTCATCACGCTGGTCCCGGCGGCGGCGCTCGGGTTCGAGGCGGAGCTGCTGTTCTGGCTCTCGGTGACCCCGGCCCGGCTGGAGGCGGTCGCCCACGAACTCGCCGCGCTGACCGGGGTGCGCTACGTCGCGGCGACCCTCGGGCAGGAGTCGCTGATGTGCGAGGTGATCCTGCCGACCCATGCCGACGTACTGGAGTTCACCACCCGGACGCTGGCCCGGATCGACGGCGTACGGTCCTGGAGCGCCGGGGTGGAGCTGCTCACCGTCAAGCGCGGTTTTGTGCTCACCCCGTGGACGGCCGGTCGCCCCGGCACCGGGCCGGCGGCCCGTACCGCCTCCGGCACCGCCACCGACGCCTCCTCCGAGGAGACGCTTCCCCGCCCCCGGGGAGTCCGCGGCGGCCGTCGTACGCCGAGGGTGCCGGCCCGCCGCTCCTGACCCGCCCGACGGTCAGGAACGGCCCTCGGCCTTCACCAGGGTCCGAAGATGCGGTTCCCGGTGGCGGAGATCGCGGCGCACAGCTCGTCGAGGTCGGCACCGGTGGTCTCGGCCAGGGTGCGGACCGTCAGCGGGATCAGGTACGACGCGTTCGGTCGCCCCCGGTACGGCGTCGGCGTCAGGTACGGCGCGTCGGTCTCCACCAGGAGCTGGTCCAATGGGGTCACCTTCGCCGCCGCGCGCAACCCGCCCGCGTTGCCGAAGGTGACCGTGCCGGCGAAACTCAGTACGTAACCGCGTCGCACGCACTCGGCCGCGAACTCCTCGTCGCCGGAGAAGCAGTGCAGCACCACGGTTGCCGGTGCGCCCTCGGAGTCGAGCACCCGCAGCACGTCGGCGTGCGCGTCGCGGTCGTGGATGACCAGCGCCTTGTCGAACCGCTTGGCGATCGCGATGTGCGCCCGGAAGCTCTCCTCCTGCGCCGCCCGCCCCTCGTCGCCGGTACGGAAGAAGTCCAGCCCGGTCTCGCCGATGCCGCGTACCCGGTCCTGGCCGGCGAGCGCCTCGATCTCGCGCAGTGCCGCGTCGAGGTCGGGCAGGCGCGGCGCGTCGTTGGGGTGCAGGGCGACGGTGGCGAGCACGGCCGGGTACCGGGTGGCGGCCTCGGCGCCCCAGCGCGACGACTCCACATCGGTGCCGACCTGGACCAGCCGGTCGACACCAGCGGCGGCAGCGACCTCGATGAGGCGATTGACCGGATCCCCGCAAGGGGGTACGGGTACCGGTCCGGGTGCACCGGGGGGTACGGGCGCGGGGGCTCCGGGGGTGCCGGATTCGGTGACGGTGATGTCGAGGTGGGTGTGGCTGTCCAGCACCGGCAGGGGCAGCGGCTCGGGCGCGGGCGGGAACTCCCCGGCCCGGCGGGCGGCCCGCTCGCGGCGGGATTCGGTCGGCTCAGTCATCGCCGTCAGCATCACATACCGACCCCGACCACTCGAGGCGTACCCGGAGAGCCGATCATGGCTGGGCCGCGTGGTCGATGGTCGCTGCCCGTTGAGCCGACATCGACCATCCTTCGGTCGCACTCCCTGGCGGTTACCCGCCGTTTACCTCAACGGCACCGAACCCTCCTAGCGTCGCGCGCATGAGCGTCACCCCCCAGACACGGGACGTGCCCGAGGCGCCAGCCGGGCTGGTGGTGACACACGCCGGCGTGAACCACCCGGCCGAAGAACTCGCCCGCGGTGCGGCGTACGAGCTGTTCAGTGCCGACGAGCTGCCCGGATTCACCCGCGACCCGCGCCCGGACGCCCGCCGGCCATGGCACCGGTTCGTGCACGCCAGCGAGGTGAGCGCCGTGTACGGGCCCAGGTCGGGCGGCGACCCGGAGCTGGAGCCACCGCTGATGGCGCCGCTGAACCGGGCCCGGAACTGGGCGGACATCCACCAGCTCAGCCAGACCGCGGCCGGCGCCACCGACCCGATCCTGGCGAGCGTGCGCGCCTCGGCTCTGGTCCGCCGGGGCACCCCGATGGTCAAGGTGCTCTCCGCCCGCCAGCTCGCCGGGCACCTGCGCGGCTGGCTGCCGTACGGGTTCTGCTACCGCGAGTACGACATCGCCCACCTGCGTACGCCGGAGGACCTGTCGCTGCTGCGTACCGACCCGGAGGGGGGCCGGGAGGGGCAGGACGTCGCGTACGCGCTGCGCTGGCGGGCGATCGACCCGCTCGACTACGACGTACCCGGTGGTGACCGGCACGCGGGCCTGGTGGCGATCCCGCCGCACGACCGGGTCGGGCCGCCGGTGCTGGGCACCGGGTTCACCCCCAGCGGGCGGCACCTGATCCCGGAGTTCGTCACCCGGGACATGGCCGACCTGCCGTTGCCGGCGAACGCGGCCCTGGTGGCGTACTCGCCGGCCGGTGACGAGGTGGTGCTCTACACGTACCAGCCGGAGCAGCGAGCGTGGCTGCGGATGGCCGGTCCGCGCTGGCGGCACCTGCTGGCCTCGGTGCCGGGCATCTCGCCGGACCAGGAGTACCTGCCGATCGGCGAGACCGCCCGGACCACGCAGCTCGTCGGCGACTACCACGACCAGGAGTACGAGGCGATCGCCGACCTGCCCGGCGGTTTCCGGGTGCTGGCGATGACCCGGGCGGCGCGTTACCCGGTCGAGGGGGTTCGCCGCCGGGCCCGGTATGCCACCTGGCGGGGCGTGCTCTGCCTGGTCCTGGGCGAGGAGACCGGTTGGCTGCGGTTGCGGCTGTGCCGGCCGAACCCGGACAGCGTGGCGGCCTGCGGCGCGCAGTGTTACGAACGCGGCATCTACGAGTCCTGGGCCCCGGCGCCGGAGGTCACCGACGACCGGCTGATCGACCTGCCGTACGGCCGCTGACCCACGGGCGGCGGGTCGCGTACGGCGATCGGCCAGCCGGCCGTACGGCATCGGCCCGCCGGCGGGCCGCTGACCCCGGCCGCCGGCGGAGTACGGAGGCTCAGCCCAGCGGCTTCGCCTTGTTCAACCAGCCCACGACGTCGCGGTAGATCGGGGCGTTGGCCGCGAAGCTGTACGGCGCGGCGGTCTGCCACGGGTAGACCTGACCGGCCTTGACCGCGGGCAGGTTGGTCCAGGTGGCGATCTTGCTGACGGTGTCGGCCATGGCGGGCACCTCGCGGCCGTCGTAGATGATCGCGTCGGCGGGGTACGAGCCGGCCTGCTCCCAGCTCACCTCCTCGAAGTACTGGCCGGGGCCCAGCGGCTTCGCCGTGGGTACGAACTGGACGCCGAGCGAGGCCAGGTGCTTCAGGTCGGGGTGCATCTTCGGGTCGGCGATGTAGAGCTTGGTGGCGTCGCGGGAGACGGCCAGCACCCGCAGGCCGGGCTTTGCCGCGACGGCGGTCTTGATCTCGGCGACCGCCGCGTCGAACTCCGACCGGGCGGCCTTGACGGGTGCGGCGTCGGGGTCGGCGCCGAGCTGGGCCGCGAGCGCCATGAAGTTGTCGATGATGGCCGGCAGGTCGAGACCGGGCATCTTCATGCCGATCGAGGGCGCCAGCCCGAACACCTTGTCGGCGCTGGCCTCGGGGACGTACCAGAGGGTCTTGTCGTCGAACGAGAGGTCGACCAGCAGTTCCGGGCGCAGCGCCGCGTACCGCTCCAGGTTGAACTCGCCCCACGTCTTGCCGACGACTTCGACCTTGCTCAGGTCGATGTTGCCGGCCTGGTAGTTGAGCTTGCCGTCGGTGGTGCCCAGTTCGCCGTAGACCCCGGTGACCTGGAAACCGGCGTCCCAGAGGGCGGCGGCGGCGCTGCTCTGCGCGACCACCCGCTGCGGCCGGCTGGCCAGGTCCACGGTGATCCCACGGCCGTCGGTGTAGCGGAACGGCTGCGCCGCCCCGGACGGGCTGCCGGCGCCGGGCTTGTCGCCGGAGTCCCCGCAGGCGGCCAGGCCGAGCAGTACGCCGGTGGCGCCGGCACCGCGCAGGAATCCGCGCCGGGTCAGGAGGTGCTTGGACATGGTTCTCCAGTCGTAGTGGACGTGCGGTTGGTGAGGGGGTTCGAGCGACTACGGCCGTACGGCGCGGCGCGCTCTCGGGATGATCAGCGGGGTGCCTGACTCGGGGTCGGTGATCACCCGGCAGGGCAGGCCGAAGACCTCTTCGACCAGGTCGGCGGTGATGATGTCGGCCGGTGGGCCCTGGGCCACCACCCGCCCGTCGCGCATCGCGATCAGGTGGGTGGCGTACCGGCAGGCGTGGTTGAGGTCGTGCAGGACCGCGACCAGGGTGTGGCCCTGTTCCTCGCGGAGCCGGGCGACCAGGTCGAGCACCTCGATCTGGTGGGCTATGTCGAGGAACGTGGTCGGCTCGTCCAGCAGCAGGATCGGGGTCTGCTGGGCCAGGGCCATCGCCAGCCACACCCGTTGCCGCTGCCCGCCGGAGAGTTCGTCGACGTACCGGCCGGCGAGGTCGGTGACGTTGGTGGCGGACATCGCCTCCGCGACCGCCTGCTCGTCCGCCGGGGACCACTGGCGCAGCAGGCCCTGGTGCGGGTACCGGCCGCGGGCGACCAGGTCGAGCACGGTGATGCCGTCCGGCGCGATGGTCGTCTGGGGCAGCAGCCCGAGCCGGCGGGCGACCTCCTTGGCCCGCAGTTCGTGGATCGACCGGCCGTCGAGGTGGACGGTGCCACGGCGGGGGGTCAGCAGCCGGGCCAGCGCCCGCAGCAGGGTGGACTTGCCGCAGCCGTTCGGTCCGACCAGGACGGTGAACGAGTGGTCCGGGATGGCCACGCTCAACGACTCGGCGACCACCCGCTGGTCGTACGCGAGGGTGGCGTCGGCGCAGCTCAGTCGGGTGGTGCCGGGAGCGGTGCCGGGCACCGGGGTCAGGGTGTTCGTCGAGCCGGTCATCCGAGTCCCTTCCGCCATTGCCCGGCGAGCAGCCAGGCCAGATAGAGCCCGCCGATGCCGGCGGTCAGCACCCCGACCGGCAGGGTGACGGGGTGGAACAGGCGTTGCGCGGCCAGGTCGCTGGCGACCAGCAGGGCGGCGCCCATGAACGCGGCCGGGAGCACGTTCGGCCCGCCGTCGCGGGTCAGCCGACGGGCCAACTGCGGGGCGGTGAGGGCGATGAACGCGATCGGTCCGGCCGAGGCGGTCGCGGTGGCGGTCAGCCCGACGCCGACCAGCAGCACCGCGATCCGGGTCAGTTCGACCGGTACGCCGAGCGCCCGTGCCGGCTCGTCACCGAGTTCGAGCATCCGCAGGTTGCGGCCGAGCATCACGGCCAACGGCAGCAGGACGAGCACGACGAGGGCGAGTGGCCGTACCTGTTCCCAGCCGCGACCGTCGAGGCTGCCGGTGAGCCAGAGGTGGGCCTGGCGGGCGTCGGTCAGCTCGGCGCGTGTGATCAGGTACGAGTTGACGGCGAGCAGCAGCGCGCCGATCGCGATGCCGATCAGGATGAGCCGGAAGCCGGGGGCGCCGCGCTTGGCCGCGAGCAGGTAGACCAGCATCGCGGTGCCGATCCCGCCGAGCACCGCGCCGATCGCGACCTGTGCACTGTCGCCACCGATCAGCAGGATCACCACCAGCGCCCCGGTGGCGGCTCCGGTGTCGAAGCCGACGATGTCGGGGCTGCCGAGCGGGTTACGCGACATGCTCTGGAACAGTGCCCCGCCGATACCGAGCGCCACCCCCACGAGCACGGCGGTGAGCAGGCGCGGCAGCCGGAGGGTCTGCACGATGAAGTCCTGTGCGGGGGTGCCGTGGCCGAGCAGGGTGCGGACCACGTCCAGCGCCGGGATCGGGTAGTCGCCGGTGCCGAGGGTGAACACGGCGATCACGACGACCACCAGGGCCAGCGTGGCGCAGACGAGCACCGCGCGACGGTCGACCCGGAGCGTGATCCGCCCACCGAGGATCCGTACCCGCCGGGTCGGCGGGAGCGGGGGGTGCGGCGCGTCGGTCACGGTGGCGGGTGCGGGTGCGGCGGCGGTCACGGTTGGGCCACCCGGGTCCGGCGGACGAGCGCGACCAGCACGGGCGCGCCCAGGAACGCGGTGACGATGCCGACCTCGACCTCGCCGGGCCGGGCGACGACCCGGCCGATGATGTCGGCGCCGACCAGCAGGATCGGGGCGAGGACCATCGAGTAGGGCAGGATCCAGCGCTGGTCCGGGCCGACCAGGGCCCGCGCGATGTGCGGGATGGTCAGGCCGACGAACGCGACGGGTCCGAGTGCGGCGGTCGCCGCGCCGCAGAGCAGGGTCACCGCGACCACCCCGATTGCCCGGGTACGGCCGAGGTGCGCGCCGAGTGCGCGGCCGCTCTCCTCGCCGAGGGCGAGTGCGTTCAGTGGCCGGGCCAGGGCGAGCGCGCACACCGTACCGACCAGCAGGAACGGGCCGACCGCGGTGAGTACGGACAGGTCCCGGCCGGCGAGGCTGCCGACGGACCAGAACCGGTATCCGTTGAAGGTCTGCGGGTCGAGCAGTACCAGGCCGGAGATGTAACCGGTGAGGGCGGCGGTGATCGCCGTACCGGCGAGGGTCAGCCGCACGGCGGTGGCGGCGCTGCGCCCGCGGGAGCCGAGCAGGTAGACGACCGTGGCGGCGAGGGCGGCGCCGAGCAGGGCGAACCAGACGTACCCCATGGGGTTGGTGACGCCGAGGACACCGATCGCGGTGACCACGGCGGCGGCCGCGCCCGCGTTGACGCCGAGCAGTCCGGGGTCGGCGAGCGGGTTGCGGGTGAGCGCCTGCATCAGTGCCCCGGCCAGCCCGAGCGCCGCCCCGACAGCGAGTCCGAGCAGCGTACGGGGGATGCGTAGGCTGCGCACGATGATGCCGTCGTCGGATCCGTCGTAGTGCAGGAGCTGGTGGACGACGGTGTCGAAGGCGATCGGTTTGGCGCCGACGGCGAGGCTGGTCAGCGCGACCAGCACGACCACGGCGAGCGCGAGCACCAGCCCGGACAGGCGCCAGCCGACCGCCGCCCGGCGCAGTGATCGTGACTGCGATGGCGGGGCCTGGCTTGGCACGGCGACGGACGGGACGACCTCGGTTGGCACCGGGTTAGGTTAGCCTGACCTAATCTTCGATACGCAAGCCCCCTTGCGTTCTCGCTGCTGTGGCCTGCGTCTCCGCGCTCGGCACCGGCTGCGTCGACCCGACCGACCGTCACGCTCCGGTACGGTCGGCCCCGTCACGTCCAGTGGCACCCGGCGATGGGGAGGGATGCGGAGATGGCATCGGTGGAAGAGGTCAAGGCCGGGATCGGCCGCTTCAACGACGAGACGACCCGGCAGGCGGCGACCATCCGGTCCATCGCCGAGTCGATGGACCGGACCTCCGCGCTGCTGCGCGGCATCACCAGCGGTGCGAACCACGCCCAGGTCGCCGAGGCGCTGGTCCGCCTCGAACAGGCCAAGCAGCGCCTGCACGAGGCGGCGGCGCTCGCCCAGGGCGCCGTCGAGGCCACCAACAGCTACGTCGCCGGCTTCTAGCACCACGCGTACGTCCTGCGGGGCGCCGGAACCTGTCACCGACGAGCCGGCCGTCGACAGTAGACGGTCGGCCTGCCGGGAAGCTTGTAGGATCCTTGAATCGGCTGGTCATGCCGGCTGACACGAATATCGACACACGCCGGGGGGGCAGCCAGTTGGCAGTTGAGTTCCGGCTGCTCGGCGACGTGGAGGCCCGTGTCGGTGGCCGCCCGGTCGACCTCGGTCACGCCCGACAGCGGACAGTGCTGGCCGCCCTGCTGGTCGAGGCGAACCGGACCGTCCCCGTCGACCAGCTGCTCTACCGGGTGTGGGACGAACAGTCGCCGCAGCGGGCCAGGTCGGCGCTCTACAGCTACCTGTCCCGGCTGCGCCGGTGCCTGGTCGAGGCGGACGGTGTCGCCATCTCCCGCCAGTCCGGCGGATACCTGCTCACCGTCAGTCCCTCCGCAGTGGACCTGCACCACTTCCGGCACCTCATCGGACAGGCCCGCTCGGCCGGCGACGAGCAGGCGCTGGCACTGCTGGAGGAAGCCCTCGGCCTGTGGCGCGGCGAGGCATTCGCCGAACTGGACACACCCTGGCTGAACTCGCTGCGCGAGACCCTGGCCCAGGAGCGGTTCGGCGCCGAGCTGGAGCGTGCCGAGGCGGCGCTGCGACTCGGACAGCACGCCCGCATGCTGCCCGAACTGTCGGCGCTCGCCCGTCACCACCCGCTGGACGAACGGCTCGCCGGCCAGCTCATGCTCGCGCTGTACCGGTCCGGCCGGCAGGCCGACGCCCTCGCCCACTACCAGCGCACCCGGCAACTCCTCGTCGACGAACTTGGCACCGACCCGGGACCCGCCTTGCAGGCCCGGCAACGGCAGATCCTGGACGCGGAACCGTCGCTCGACCCACCGCCCACCCTCGTCGAACCGACGTCGACCAGGGCACCGGTACCCCGGCAACTACCCGCCCGCCCGCCGCTGTTCATCGGCCGATCCGCCGAACTGGTCGCGCTCACCGCACCGGACGACACCCGGCTCTGGGTCATCTGCGGCACCGGCGGTGTGGGCAAGACCTGGCTGGTGTCGCGCTGGGCGCACGACAACCTCTGGCGCTTCCCCGACGGTCAACTCTGGGTCAACCTGCGCGGCTTCGAACCGGCGGCCACGGCGGTGCCACCGTCGGCGGCGGTCCGCGGCATCCTGGACTCGCTCGGCGTACCGGCGTCCTCGGTGCCGACCGACCTGGACGCGCAGATCGGGCTGTATCGCAGCCTGGTCGCGGAGAAACGGATGCTGATCGTCCTGGACAACGCGCGCGACGCCGAACAGGTCCGGCCACTGCTGCCCGGCGGCCCCGGCTGCCTGGTCCTGGTGACCAGCCGCAACCAGATGGCCGGGCTGGTCGCCACCGAGGCCGCCCGGTCGCTGACCCTGGACCTGCTCACCGCCGACGAATCCCGCGCGCTGCTCGCCGGCCGGCTCGGCATCGAACGGGTGAGCGCCGAACCGGAGGCCGTGGACCGGATCGTCGCCGGTTGCGCCCGGCTGTCCCTGGCGCTCGCCGTGGTCGCCGCGCGGGCCGCCTCCCATCCCGGCTTCCCACTCGCCGACCTCGCCGCCGAGTTGCACGACCCCGACGGCGCACTGGACGCCTTCGACAGCGGCGACCCGCTGCTCGACGTACGGGCCGCGCTGTCCTGGTCGTACCGGGCGATCAGCCCGCCCGCGGCACGGGTGTTCCGGCTGCTGGGACTTCATCCCGGCCCGGACATCTCGGTGCCGGCGGTGGCGAGCCTGGCCGGACTGCCGGTCAACCGGGTACGCCCACTGCTGGCCGAACTCTCCCGCGCCCACCTGATCGCCGAGCAGTCACCCGGCCGGTACGCCTGCCACGACCTGCTGCGCGCGTACGCGACCGAACTCGGGCAGGCCGACGACCCGGAACCGGAGCGGCACCGGGCCCTGCGACGGCTGATCGAGCACTACCTGCACACCGCGTACCGGGCGGCGCAGTTGCTCGACCCGCACCGGGACCCGATCGACCCGGAGCCGCCGGGTCGGGACGTCGTGGTCGAGCGCCCGGACGACTACGAGACGGCGATGGGCTGGCTGACCGCCGAGCACTCGGTGCTGGTGGCGGTCATCGGGCAGGCCGCCGAGCACGGGTTCGACGGCCAGGCCTGGCAACTGGCCTGGTGCATGGTCACCTACTTCGACCGTCGCGCGCACCGGCACGACCGGCTCGCCACCCAGCACGCCGCGCTGGCGTCGGCGTCCCGGCTCGGGGACCTGCCGATGCAGGCGATCTCGCACCGGGACCTGGCGCGGGCGTACACCCTGCTCGGCCGCTACCCGGACGCGCACCGGCACCTGGGCGAAGCCTTCGACCTGCTGGGCCTGCTCGGTGACCACGTGGGACAGGCGCACACGCACCTGAACCTGAGCATGGTGTACCAGCAGCAGGGTGAACTCCACGACGCGATCCGGCACGACCTGCTCTCGCTGGAGCTGTACCGGGCCACCGGGCACCAGAGCGGCGAGGCGAACGCGCTGAACAACGCCGGCTGGCACTACGCCCAGGTCGGGGACTACCCGCAGGCGTTGGACTACTGCGAGAAGGCCCTGGTGCTGCACGAGGAGATCGGCAACCGGGTCGGCGAGGCGAACACCTGGGACAGTCTCGGCTTCGTCCACCACCACACCGGCGACTACACCCGGGCCGCCGCGTGCTTCCAGCACGCCATCGAGCTGGCCCGGGAACTGGGCACCCGGTACGGCGAGGCCGAGGCACTGCACCATCTCGGCGACACCCGGCTCGCCGGTGGTGATCCGGTCGCGGCCCGGACCGCGTGGCAGCAGGCCCGGATGATCCTCACCGACATCGGCCACCCGGAGGCCGAAGAGGTCGCCGCCAAACTCGACTCGTCCGAGCCGCTCTGACCAGCGGATTCAAGAATTCCACGAGGGTTGTGCCAGGTCGGTCGGTCAAGCTGTCAGCATCGCCAGGTCCGCATCGTCCCGGCACGGGGCTGGACGAAGCGGACCTGGCGGTACACGTGCTGTCGTAGGAGATGCCCGGCGGCCGAAGTGGTCAGTCGCCGAAGCGGGCGAGTTCCTCGTCCACGATCGACGGGTCGAGCTTGCGGAACACCGGCTTCGGCGCGGCGAGCGGTCGCCCGGACTCGATCGGAGTCGACTCCCACCGGGCGCCGACCGTGTAGTCACCGGTCAGCACCGGGTACGACGGCCCGCCGTCCAGGTCGTCCACCTGCACGATCGAGGGCATCGGCGCGTGTACGCCGGTGCCGCCCAGCAGCTCGTGCACCTGCTGCGCGGAGTGCGGCAGGAACGGCGTGAGCAGGGTGTTCGCGTCGCTGACCACTTGCAGGGCGACGTGCAGGATGGTGCCCATCCGGGCCTTGGAGTCCTCGCCCTTGAGCTTCCACGGCGCCTGCTCGGAGAGGTACTTGTTCGCCTCGCCGACCACCCGCATCGCCTCGCCGATCGCCGCCTTCTGCCGGTGCCGCTCGATCAGGTTCCCGACCGTCGCGAAGCCCGTACGCGCGACGGCCAGCATCGCCTCGTCCGCCTCGGTGAGCCCGGCCGGGTCGACCGGCGGGATCGCGCCGAAGTTCTTCGCCGCCATCGAGATCGACCGGTTGACCAGGTTGCCCCAGCCGGCGACCAGCTCGTCGTTGTTGCGCCGGAGGAACTCGGCCCAGGTGAAGTCGGTGTCGTTGCTCTCCGGGCCGGCGACGGCGATGAAGTAGCGCAGCGCGTCGGCGTCGTAACGTTCGAGGAAGTCGCGTACGTAGATGACCACCTGGCGGGAAGAGGAGAACTTGCGCCCCTCCATGGTCAGGAACTCGCTGGAGACCACCTCGGTGGGCAGGTTGAGCCGGCCCAGCTCGCCCGGCGTGCCGTCCCGGTCGCCCTCGCCGGAGTAGCCGAGCAGCAGCGCCGGCCAGATCACCGAGTGGAAGACGATGTTGTCCTTGCCCATGAAGTAGTAACCGGTGGCGTCCTTGCCCTCGCCGTCCGCCGCCCACCAGCGCCGCCACGCCTGCGGGTCGCCGGAGCGGCGGGCCCACTCGATCGAGGCGGAGAGGTAACCGATCACCGCATCGAACCAGACGTAGATCCGCTTGTCGTTGCGGTCGCGCCAGCCGTCGAGCGGGATCGGCACGCCCCACTCCAGGTCCCGGGTGATCGCCCGGGGCTGCAGGTCGCCCAGCAGGTTCTTGGAGAACCGCAGTACGTTCGTCCGCCAGCCCTCGCGGGTGTCCAGCCACTTTGCCAGCGACTCGGCGAAGGCGGGCAGGTCGAGGAAGAAGTGCTCGGTCTCGATGAACTCCGGCGTCTCACCGTTGATCTTCGAGCGGGGGTTGATCAGGTCGATCGGGTCGAGCTGGTTGCCGCAGTTGTCGCACTGGTCACCCCGCGCGCTGTCGTAGCCGCAGATCGGGCAGGTGCCCTCGATGTAGCGGTCGGGCAGCGTACGGCCGGTGGACGGGGAGATGGCTCCCATGGTCACCTTGGGCACGATGTAGCCGTTGCGGTGCAGCCCCTCGAACAGCTCCTGCACTACGGCGTAGTGGTTGCCGGTGGTGGTACGCGTGAACAGGTCGTAGGAGAGGCCGAGGCCGTGCAGGTCCTCGACGATCACCCGGTTGTAGCGGTCGGCCAGCTCACGCGGGCTGACCCCCTCCTTGTCGGCCTGCACCTGGATCGGGGTGCCGTGCTCGTCGGTGCCGGAGACCATGAGCACGTCATGACCCGCCATCCGCATGTACCGGCTGAACACGTCGGAGGGCACTCCGAAGCCGGAGACGTGGCCGATGTGGCGCGGGCCGTTGGCGTACGGCCAGGCGACCGCCGCAAGAACGTGACTCATGGACAGCAAGCCTAATGACCGTCACCGGGCGACCGCGAACCAATAGGCCCGATCCGGCTCCGGGCGCCCCACCGGCGCTCCGGTGACGCCTCGGCTGCGGGCTCGCCCGGACGGAGATCCATCGACCGAGCCCACCGGTCCGGGACACCAGCGCCGGGTCGGCAAGGCCATCCCATCCGGAAGCCAGTCGGATTTCTGCGCCCGATTTGTCGGCGACACGCGCCCCAAGCTGCCCCTCCGGAACGAGTGTGCATAGTCCAATACTCTCTGTGACCGGTAGACCAGACGGGCAACAGCCAGGGGAAACCGACCCGGGCCCGGCCGATGGCGGCGAATCGCCGGCCGCCGGACAGTCCTCCACCGACGGCGCCACGCCAGCCGACAACCCGCCGACCCCGGCCGACCGCCCGGATCCGTGGGCACCCCTGCCGGCGGCGTCACCCACGCCGACGCCCCCGGCTCCACCCACGCCCCTCACTCCACCCGCGCACCTGACTCCACCCGCGCCCCTCACTCCACCGACACGGCCCCACGCCGGCCCACCCCAAGCCCCGCCCGCTCAACCCCCACCCACTCAAGCCCCGCCCGCTCAACCCCCACCCACTCAACCCCCACCCACTCAACCCCCACCCACCCAGTCCCCGCCGGCCCAGTCCCCACTCACCCAGTCCCCACTCGCCCAGTCCCCACTCGCCCGGCCGACGCCGACACGAGGACCCGCGCCCACCGCTGGGCCGGTCGTGGTCGGACCGACCGGTCCCGCAGCCGGACCGACCACGCCGGCCGGGGCATCGACCCGGCCATCGACCGAACCAGCGGCCGACCAGATGGCTGGCCGAGCGGCTGGGCCGACAAACGGGCAGACATCGGGGCCGACACCTGGGCAGACACCCGGGCAGGCGGCGGGATCGAGGGTCGGGCAGGCGACCGGAGCGGCGACGGAGGCGGGTGCCGTACCCGGTGGGGGTGGTTCACCGTGGCTCGCCGCGCCGGTGTCCGCCGGAATCGAGCCGACCACCGGCGCACCGCGCAACACGGTGCCGCAGCGGGTGCCCCGGATCGCCGACACGGGGCCGCGTACGGTGCCGTCCGCGGACGGTACACAGACCTCCACGAGGGTCGGCGCGGTGCCGGCGCCCGCACCTGCAGCCGAGGACGAGGACGACTTCTGGCTGCCGATCGAACAGGTGAACTGGGACGGCACACCGGCCCGGCCCGACCCGGACGACCGGCCGCGGCGGCTCTGGTCGTTCCCGACCCGGCGTACGTTGGCGGAGCGGTCGGCCCAGCCGCCGAAACCACCGCGCCGGCCAGCGTCCGGACTGGCCGGGCTGGTCCTGCTGGCGCTGCTCTCCAGTTTCTTCGCCTGGGTCAGCGTGGAACCGCTCTGGCTCGCCTTCGGCCACGGCGACCTCGGTACGGCCACGGTGATCGACTGCACCGGTCAGGGCATCGGCCAGCGCTGCCGGGGCGAGTTCATCTCGGCGGACGGCGGGTTCACCGCCGAGGACATCCGGCTGGCCGGGGTACCCGCCGAGGACAAGCTCGAAGGCTGGCAGCTCACCGCGCGGATGATCAGCGGTGACAGCGGCACCGCGTACGTCGGCACCGGCACCGGGTCGTTGCACCTGCGCTGGGCGCTCGGGCTGACGCTGGTGCTGCTCTGCGGCGTCGGCATCGTCTGGGCCACCGGGGCGGACCGGCTGCCGAACCGGGCGGCCCGCCGGGGCGCCGTACTCGTCGGGCTCGCCGGGCCGTTGGCGATCACCGCCGGTTTCCTGGCCGCCACCTTCTGAGCCGAGCACCGCCGAGCCCGGGTTTCGGAGGTCGCCTTCCCTACACGGTGTGCACGACCGCGTACACCTCGCGGCGGCGCAGGCCGTACCCGGTGGCGACCTCGGTGATGGCGTCGCGGCGGGAGACGCCGGCGGCCTCCCGGTCGGCGACGGCCGCGCGGAGGTCGGCGTCGCTCGGGCGGATCGCGGGTGTCGCGCTGGCACCCGAGACCACGAGGGTGATCTCGCCGCGCGGGTCGCCCTCCGTGGCCCAGGTGGCCAGTTCGCCCAGGGTCCGGCGCAGCACCTCCTCGTACGTCTTCGTCAGCTCGCGGCAGACGGCGGCCGGACGGTCGGCGCCGAAGGTGTCGGCGAGATCGGTCAGCGTGCCGGCGACCCGGTGCGGCGCCTCGAAGAAGACCAGGGTCCGCTCCTCCGCTGCCAGTGCCCGCAGCCGGGTACGGCGGGCGCCGCCGGTGCGGGGCAGGAAGCCCTCGAAGCAGAACCGGTCGACGGGGAGCCCGGAGAGGGCGAGCGCAGTGGTGACGGCGCTTGGGCCGGGGGCCGCGGTTACCGGCGCACCGGCGTCGACCACGGCCCTGACCAGGCGGTATCCGGGGTCGGAGACGCTCGGCATGCCGCCGTCGGTGACCAGCGCGACCAGTTCTCCGGCGAGTACGGCCTCGACCAGTGCGGGGGTACGGCGTTCCTCGTTGCCCTCGAAGTAGGAGATGATCCGACCCTTGATGGTGACGTCGAGGTCCCGGGCGAGCCGGGCGAGTCGACGGGTGTCCTCGGCGGCGACCACGTCCGCCGCGCCGAGCATCTCCCGGAGTCGGGTGGAGGCGTCGGCGGGGTTCCCGAGCGGCGCACCGAGTACGACAAGTCGCCCGTTACCCGACATATCTCCCACCAGAAACTTCCCCTCATCGATACACGTGAAAATGACAGGGCGGCGTAGGACTCCGTCTCCCGCTCCCGCAGCCTACGATCGCGGGGTGACCATGGCGTCGACAGCGCAGACCCAAAGCCGCGACAGCGACCGCGATCACTCGGGCGTTACGGCCAGCGCACCACCGGAGGGTCCCCCGGCCAGCTCGACGGCGGCCGTACCGGAGACACCCGGTGGTCGTGGCCTGCCCACGATCCTGCGGCGCCGACTGGTCCCGTTCGACACCCGGCTGGAGCCGTACTCCTGGCTCGCCACCCTGGTGGTGGTCGCCATCGCCGCCGTGGTGCGACTCGTCGGGCTGAGCCACCCCAAGGGCAAGATCTTCGACGAAACCTACTATGCCAAGGACGCCTGGGGCCTGGTCAGCAAGGGCGTCGAGTGGAACTACAAGGACAACGTCCCGTCGTACGTCGTCCACCCCCCGCTCGGCAAGTGGCTGATCGGCATCGGTGAGTGGGCCTTCGGCTACTCCGACGCCGACGGCAACGTCGTCTCTGCCGGCCACATCATGACCACCTCGCCCGAGTTCGGCTGGCGTTTCTCGGCGGCGATCATCGGCACCCTGACGGTGCTGATCCTGGTCCGGACCGCCCGTCGCCTGTTCGGGTCGACCGTGCTCGGCTGCGCCGCCGGCCTGCTGCTCGCCCTGGACGGCTTCCACCTGGTGCTGTCGCGTACCGCACTGCTCGACGTCTTCCTGCTCTTTTTCATCTTCGCCGCGTTCGCCGCCCTGGTCGTCGACCGGGACCACCGGCGCCGCCGCTGGCTGACCGCGATGGAGGCGGGTCTCGACCCGAGCGTCCCCGGTCGCGCCGGCCGGCTGCCACTCCGGTTCCCCGAGAGTGTCCCGTGGTGGCGACTGCTCGCCGCCGTGCTGCTCGGCTGCGCGCTCGGCGTCAAGTGGAGCGCGCTCTACTTCGTACCGGCGTTCGCCCTGCTGGTCATCTTCTGGGAGGTCGGCGTCCGCCGCTCGGCCGGCGTACGACGCCCGTGGCGGGACGCCCTGCTCGGCGAGATCGGCTGGCTGGCACTGGCCGGTGTGCTGATCCTGGCCACGTACATCGCCACCTGGTCGGGCTGGTTCCTCACCGACCACGGCTACTTCCGGCACTGGCTGGCCGACTCCGGCAAGACCGAACTGCCGGTCATCGGGGCGCTGCAGAACCTGTGGCACTACCACTCCGAGGCGTACAAGTTCCACACCACACTGGTCACCCCGCACGTCTACCAGTCGTGGCCGTGGCAGTGGCTGCTGCTCGGCCGCCCGGTCGCGTTCTACTGGTCCTCCGACGGCGGCTGCGGCGCGTCGAGCTGTGCGGCGGAGATCCTGCTGCTCGGCACCCCGATCCTGTGGTGGTCGTTCCTGCCCGCGCTGGCCGCGACCGCCTGGCTGGGCATCGCCCGCCGGGACTGGCGGGCCGGGGCGATCCTGCTCTGCGTGGCAGCCGGCCTGCTGCCCTGGTTCTGGTACGCCTTCGACGGCCGCACCATGTTCTCCTTCTACACCGCTCCCGCGCTGCCGTTCCTGATCCTCGCGGTCACCTACGTACTCGGCGCGCTCATCGGTCCGGCGAAATCCCCGGCACCGGCGGCAGCGGCCGCGGTCCGCGCACCGGTGCCGGCGGACGGCTCCGGGCGGGCCACCATCGAACTGTCCGAGGAGACCCTGCCTGCCGAGCTGTCCAACCATCCCGCCGGGTCCGATTCCGGCGGCCTGGACCGCCGTACGGTCGGCGTCATCATCGCCGGCGCGTACGTCCTGCTCGTGGCGATCTGCTTCGCCTACTTCTACCCCGTCTTCGTAGGCCAGATCCTCCCCTACGCCGAATGGTCCGCCCGCATGTGGCTAGGCAGCCGCTGGATCTGACCCGCGTTGATCATGAAGTTAGCGCACCGGAATCGCGGAAAATCTGCGCTAACTTCATGATCAACGAGGCGTTCACTGGCAGAGAGCGGTGTTCAGGGCTGCTTCTACGTGGGTGGCGGCTTCGAGGGTTCTGGGGAGGGCGGTTACGGCGATGGTGGCGGAGCGGCCGTCGCTGGTGATCGCGTTGCGGGTCTCGTAGCCGGGTGCGTCGCCGCCGTGCGCCCAGGCGAAGCCGCCGCAGCTCAGCTTGAACGTGGCGAGCCCGAGCCCGTACCTGGTGTCGCCGACCGTGTCTGCGCCCGGCGCCTCCACCGTGGTCTGCATCTGCCGGAGCTGTTCCGGCTTGAGTAGCTTGCCGCCGACGAGCGCGGCGAGGAACCGGTTGAGGTCGCTCGGGGTGCCGACCATCGCCCCGGCCGCCCAGCCCATCGACGGCTCCGACTCGGTGACGTCGCGCAGCGGCGCGTCGGGGCTGAGGGCCAGGTACCCGTTCGGGTGCCGCTCGCGGATGGTCTGCTCGCCGAGCGCCGGCCAGTACGTGTGCCGCAGCCCGATCCGGTCGATGATCCGCTTGGTGATCTCCTCACCGATCGGCCGCCCGGTGACCTTCTGCACCAGCAGGCCGGCGACGATGTAGTTCGTGTTGCTGTACTCCCAGCCGCTCCCCGGAGCGAAGAGGGCAGGGTGGCGCAGCGCCACGTCGAGCACCTCGTACGGCTCGAAGTAGGTGTGCTGGACGGAGAAGTAGTCCGGCACCAGGTCCTCGTCGTAGTCCGGCAGCCCGCTGGTGTGCTGGAGGAGCTGGCGGACGCTGATGTTCCGGCCGTCGATGCCGTCGCCGCGCAGCAGGTTCGGCAGGTACGTCTCTACCGGCGTGTCGAGGTCGACCCGCCCCTCGCCGACGAGTTGGAGCACGACGGTGGCCGTGAACATCTTGGTGTTGCTGGCGATCCGGACCTGACCGTCGACCGGGACCTTCGCCTTTGTCCTCAGGTCGGCGACACCGGCGGTGTAGTTGCGGACCCGCCCGTCGCGGTCGCGTACCGAGGCGAGGGCGGCGGGGAACCGGTCGTCCCGGACCAGTCCTTCCAGGCTCTGCCGCAAGGCGCGATCGCCACCGGCGGCGGTTTCGGCGTTCGCGATCGGTGCGGCCGCCGCGCCTCCGGCGAGCAGACCGCAGAGGGTCGCTCCCGTCACGGCCATCACCCACCGTCGTGGGCGGGGCTTTGCATCCGTACGCGGTGAATCGTTTTCGGGGTTCGACACCTGAATCACTTCCCTGCTGGATCGTCGTGGTCTTCCGGGCCCTTCGAGCCTGTCGGACATCGACCGTGGTTTCGATCCAGCGCACTGCCGTTTCGGTGGTACAGCCAGCTACCCGGTCCTGCTGCCATGCCCCGCGACTCTGTTGCCGTGCCGCGCGACCGACCCGCCGGGCCGGATACGCCCAGTGGACCGGTCGCGGGTTGGTCGGTACGGCCTACGGGCGCAACTCCGGCTCGCGGATCGGTGTCGTTTCGGGAGCGTCCTCGTGGTGCCCGGGTGGCGCGACGAATGACGGGCGGCGGGCGTTGGTGAACCAGCGCAGCGCCCACTCGACGGGGCCGTAGCGGAAGCGCCCCAGCCACAGCATGCTCAGTACGACCTGGGCCGCGAACACTGCCGCGACGAAGGCGAACAGGGCCAGTGGCGAGAACGTACCCGCGTAGCCGAGGCCGATGCCGCTGAAGACGAGCAGGCAGGCCGCGGACTGGGACAGGTAGTTGGTGAGGGCCATCCGGCCGGCCGGAGCGAGCACTGCCCGTACGGCCGCGGTGCGCGGGGTGTGCATGATCCGCAGGAGGGTGGCCACGTACGCGGCGGTCAGCACCGGTGCCGTCGCCACGCTGGCGGCGACCCCGAGGCTGTTGCCGTTGCCGCCGCTGGCGGTGTAGACGATCGACCCGATCAGCCCGACCGGGAAGCCGATCCACTGGATCCGGCGCAGGACCGGTTCACGGCCGGACACCCGCGCCAACCACTGCCGCCGGCCGGCGACCATACCGAGCAGGAACAGGCCGAGCGCGGTCGGGCCCTGCAGGCTCACCGCCTGGATGACCAGCAGCGGCAGGCCGTCCAGGTGTTCCCCGATGTTCGAGCCCCACCCGCCGAGCAGGGCCTGGGTCGCGTGCTCGGCGTTGACCAGTGCTTCGGCCTCCCCGGGCAGGAACGCGGACCGGTCCACGAACAGGGCGCTGGCGACCAGGCTGAACAGCACCAGGGCGTAGAGGCCGAACGCGATCCGGATCGCCGTCCGGTCCCGTACGTTGCGCAGCAGCAGCAGGAACAGGCACGCCACCGCGTACGTGGTGAGCACGTCGCCGCCGTTGAGGAAGACGGTGTGCAGCACGCCGAGGACGAAGAGCCCGAGGATCCGGCGGAGCATCCGCGCGGAGAAGGCGGCACCGGCCCGACTCGCCGACTCCATCTGGAGGGTGAAGCTGTATCCGAAGAGGAACGAGAAGAGCACGTAGAACTTCATGTCGATGAAGACGGACGACAGCGCGCGGACGAGGTTGTCCAGCCCGGAGTCGAAGTCGGGGTCGGTCACCAGGTTCCCCGGATAGCCGGAGGCCATGAAGGTGACGTTGACGGCGAAGATCCCCAGGAGCGCGAAGCCCCGGACCGCATCGACGTCGAGAACTCTTTTGACAGGACTCTGCGTACTCAAGCTGACCCTCCCCGTAATCTGCGTATGAGATACACCGTACGTCGTACAGAGTACGGGGATCTAGGGTATGGGCAAGACCCATGCAGGGACGAGGAGAGGGCGCGACAGTGGCGCAACGGGCGCTTCCACCCGTGGTGGCGCGGATGTGGGGTCGCGAGACCGCATCCCGGCACGGGCCCCGGCCCAGCCTTGACCTGGGCCGGATCGTCGAAGCCGCGATCGGGATCGCCGACAGCGAGGGGCTGGAGGGCGTACGGATGAGCAGCGTCGCCAACCGAGTCGGAATGGCGACGATGTCCCTCTACCGGTACGTCGGCAGCAAGGACGAACTGCTGACGGTGATGGTCGACGCGGCCATTCCGGAGCCGCCCCCGGTGGACGGGCGGCCGTGGCGGGGATACCTCACCGCCTGGACCCGGGCCAACCGGGACATGCTCCTCGAACGGCCCTGGCTGCTCGGGGTCACGAATCGCACCCCGCCCGCCGGGCCCCGGATGTTGCGCTGGCTCGACCGCGCGCTCGCCGCACTCGACGACACCGGGCTCAGCTTCGCCGAGCGGATCAACATCGCGACCGCTCTCACCGGGTACGCCTCCAGCCAGGCGCACCTCACCCACAGCATGATCAGCGCGGCGGAGGCCGCCGCCGCGGACGGATCCATCGGCGGGTTGGCCGACTACGGCGACATCCTCGGCCAGGTTCTCGATCCGGCGGACTACCCGGATCTGACCGCCGCCGTCCGGGCGAACGCCTTCGGCGCCAACGAGGAGTGGATCGACGACGCCGACTTCACCTTCGGGCTCGACCTGCTCCTCGACGGCATCGAGGCCCTGATCGCCCGCCGCCGCTAGGCAGGGGCCGACTCCACCGCCGCCGCTGGACAGGGGTCGACCCGCCCGCCGCCGCTGGACACTGGTCGATCAGGGCCTCGCCGGGGTCAGGCGACGTCGATGAGGACCTTGCCGACCGCACCGGACTCGACCGCGGCGTGGGCATCCGCCGTACGGTCGAGCGGGAAGCGATGCAGCGGCAGACCCGCCGCCTCGCCGGCCTGCAACGCCCCGGCCGCGACGGCGGCGGCCACGTCCTCGACTGCGTCCCGCTTCGCCGCCTCGGGCACCGTGTAGACCAGCACGAACCGGTAGCCGATGTTCTTGTACATCAACCGGAAGGCCGGGAGCGAAACGTCCGCCGGCTCGTCGGTCGCGTACACCGCGATCGTGGCAGCGGGGGCGGTGACGTCGTGGTTGAGGGCGGCGTTGGCGTTCGGGGCGACCTCGACCACGATGTCGACCCCGGCGGGTGCGAACTCGTGGATCTCCGCGGCCGGATCGCCCGTACGGTAGTTGACCACGAGGTCGGCGCCGGCCGCCTGGGCCAGCTTGGCCTTCTCCGGTCCACTGACCGTGGTGACCACCCTCGCGCCCGCCCACCTGGCGAGTTGGATCGCCGCGTTGCCGACCGCGCCCGCACCGCCGGCCACGAGCACGACCCGGCCGGCGAGCGTACCCGGGGCCAGCCGCTGCGGGCCGTTGTCGCCGACGGTCAGGCAGCGGTGCGCGGTCAACGCCGGGATACCGAGGCTGGCCCCGAGGTCGAAGGAGGCGTCGTCGGGCAGAGCGACCGCTTGGCGCGCGGGCAGCGTCACGTACTCCTGGGCGGTGCCGTCGGCCCGCTGCCAGGCCGCCTCCCACAGCCAGACCCGCTCACCCACGCGGTCGGGCGAGACTCCCTCGCCGACCGCGTCGACGATGCCGGCCCCGTCCTGGTTGGGCACGATTTCCGGGTACGCGAGCGGGCGCCCCGGGCCGCCGGCCCGGGCCTTCCAGTCGGTCGGGTTGACCCCCGACACCTTGACCTGGACCCGTACCTCGCCGGCAGCGGGCTCGGGGACGGGCCGCTCGGTCGGCTGCAGTACGTCCGGCGCGCCGGTTTGGGTGTAGATAATGGCCTTCATAGGTCGAGACTATGGACAGCGATCAGCCGTTTCCCCACCACCGACCGGTGACTGCCCTCACAACACGCGACCTGCCTACCCCGCTCCGGCCGGAACGCCGTGGATTCCCAGGCTGGTGACCTCGTCATCGTCGATCTGGTCGGGACCGACGCCCCAGGCACCGGCGATCCGCAGCACGGCCTCCTCGTCCGGCTTCGCGTCGGTCCAGGCGTCCCAGTCATCGTCCGACCACGTGTCCGTGTCGACGTCGAGCCCCTCGGGGTCCAGGACGATGCCCTGCTCGGCGGCGGTCGGCTCCCCGACGGAGAGGTAGACGCAGTTGCGTTCGCCGAGGTAGCAGTAGGCGCGGACGATCTCGCCGTCCCGCGCCCGGGCCCAGGCGTGGTATTCCGTCACTCGATGGGTGCCGAAGAACTGGACCTCGCCCAGCCGCTTACTCAGTCCCGCGAGCCAGTCCGGGAACGCCGTGGCGCTCGCCTCGAGCCCGTCGGGCAGGTGCCACGCCACGTGAGCCAGCGTCCAGCCGGGCCGCGGAGACGCGACGTACACGCCGTGGTCGTAGGCGCGGAGGGTCCCCTCGACCCAGCCGACGCTCTCCCGCCTGTCCAGGTCGAGTGCGTCGGCGACCTCGGCCGGCGAACGGTCCCGTACGGCGATCCACTGAGTCTTGTAACCGAAGCCCATCACGGCATCGTAGGCACCCGTCAGGTGTCCTGGTGTTCGCCCGGTTCGCTCTCCAGAACCGCGACGAGGCCGTCCGGGTCGTCGACGGTGACGGTGAGGGCGGGGTGCAGCAGCCAACGGCCGGGGGCCAGTCCGGGGACCGGCTCGCGGAACCGGATACAGACACCCGCGGCGGTCGTGGTGCCGAAGCTGAGACCCCGGTCGACCATCGACACGTGCGGACCCAGGATCCGCCACCACTTGTACGGACCGGCGCGCTCCGCCCCGACGATGTTCGACCGGGGAGTACGCAGCCGCCATGGGCCGTACCGGACGACGAGTGTGTCGTCGACGGTGACCCAGGCGGTGTCCGGGCGGACGCCGATGAGCGACAGCGGCAGCCGGAAGGGCTGCGCGAACGCGAAGCCGAACCGTCGCGGCGCCGGCCCGGTCATCGCGGACCTACCCGGTCCGCACCCGGCGCGACGGAGGTGGGCGCCGACCGTGCTCCGGAAGGCGCGGGACGCTTCGACCGATCGGTACGCGACACGACGCCGGTCTACCCAGCCAGCGCCGATCGACACCCCGGGCCGCCCACGGGTACCTCGAACGCCTCCGAGCCCGGACCCTCCGGACAGGGCCATTCGACAGCGACTACGTTGAGTAATCTCCATAGCCCGCAGTAGCAGGACTGGTACGTGACCACACCCTGACTCGTACGGTGTCGGGACCGGGTACGCCAGTGGTGATCGTCTTCGGTGTTCACGTACCCGAGCCTGATGTAATGCCATTGTGCATCTCAACCCTTACGGGCAGGACGCGGTACGGCTCGCCGTCGACCTGGCGAACAACCGCCCCACGTCAACCGTGGACCTGGTACGGCGCTGCCGAGCCGCCGGCCTGGTGGTCGACATGCCGGTCGACGATCGGGACCTGGAGGCTACGTCGGAGTTGCTCGACCGGTGGTGCGCGATAGTGGACGCGCCGGACGAGGTGCACCGGGCCGGACTCGTCAACGCACTGCTGGCGGCGGCGTCGGCGTACCCCCGGCTCTCCGACCACGAGGGCACCGGTTGGCACCTGCACTACCGCGACGACGGGGTGCCCTTGGCGACCGTGCTGCGGGCCCTGGTCGGGGTCGGCACCGCCCTGCACCTCGCCGGGCGGGGCATGGGCAGGCTCGGCCGCTGCGCCCGCACCGGTTGCACCACCATCTACGCCGACACCTCTCGCAACGGCCGCCAGCGCTACTGCTCCCCCACCTGCGCGAACCGCGACGCCGTGCGCCGCCACCGCGCCAGCCAGCCAACCCGTCCTCGCCGCGTGCACGACGCATCGTCCTAGGGCGACAGGTGCTGGTTGGTCTCCATCTACGCCCGCATCCCCGGATCGGGGCGGGAGCCGGCACACGGACACGGCGTGGAGCTGGGAAATAGGTGCGCGCCCCGATCGCCTGCCACGGGGGAAGCGGGCGATTGGGGCGCGCACGATGAGCTTAACCATGCCTGTTCACCGAACACAACGGGTGATGTTCAGTCAGATTTCCGACCGCCGCTCGTGCGTACAGAAGGCATGAATAGGTCAAAAGCCCGCAGAACCCACCGACATGCCTCACTTCCGAGCGGCTCCACAGCACCCGTCCAGCGTGCGTACGTGCTGGTGGGAGGCGGTGTGGCGCGATCATCGGCCGGGCTCGCCTCGATCGTCGGATTCGCTACTGAAACATCGGCGTTACCGCTGATCGTCAGCCCCGGTTGAAGCGGATGAACGGGCGGTGAACCCGCCGTCACCGATGCCGGCGATTCCTTCCCGCGTGACCCGCGGGTGCGCCGACGTCGAACCTGCGGGCCCTCCATCTTGGAACCCCGGAGGAGAACCATGTCCGATCTAGCTGAGCGCGTCAACGCGCTGACGATCCCGTCCACGGACCAGGATCTGGGCCTGCTGTCCAGGCAGATGCCCGTACTACCGACACCGAACACCAGCCGGCGGACTGCCCGCGAGATGCCGGTCGAACCGCGGTGGTACCAGCGGGCGATCTTCTACGAAATGTTCGTCCAGGCGTGCTTCGACGCCAGCGGGGACGGCTTCGGCGACCTGCCCGGCCTGACCACCAAGCTGGACTACCTGAAGTGGCTCGGCGTCGACTGTCTATGGCTGCCACCGTTCTACGACTCGCCCCGCCGCGACGGCGGGTACGACATCCGCGACTACCTGAGCGTCGCGCCGGAGTTCGGCACCATCGACGATTTCGTGACGCTGATCGACGAGGCGCACAGCCGGGGCATCCGGGTGATCACCGACCTGGTGCTGAACCACACCTCCGACACGCACGAGTGGTTCCAGCAGTCCCGGCAGGACCCGACCGGGCCGTACGGGGACTTCTACGTCTGGCGCGACACCGACACCGAGTACGCGCAGGTACCGATCGTCTTCTGCGACAGCGAGCCGTCGAACTGGACCTACGATCCGGTCCGGCAGCAGTTCTACTGGCACCGCTTCTTCGCCCACCAACCGGACCTGAACTACGACAACCCGGTGGTACGCGAAACCATGCTCGACGTGGTGCGCTACTGGCTGGGGCTCGGCATCGACGGGTTCCGGCTGGACGCGGTCACGTACCTCTACGAGCGGGAGGGAACCGACTGCGCCAACCTGCCGGAGACGCACGCGTACCTGAAACGGCTGCGCAGGACCGTGGACGAGGAGTTCCCCGGTAGGGTCCTGCTGGCCGAGGCGAACCTCTGGCCGGCCGACCTGGTCGACTACTTCGGTGACCCGGAGGCCGGCGGGGACGAGTGCCACATGGCGTTCCACTTCCCGGTGATGCCGCGGATCTTCATGGCCGTACGCCGCGAGTCCCGCTTCCCGATCTCCGAGATCATCGCCCAGACGCCGCAGATCCCACAGGGCTGCCAGTGGGGCACCTTCCTGCGCAACCACGACGAGCTGACCCTGGAGATGGTCACCGACGAGGAGCGCGACTACCTCTACGACGAATACGCCAAGGACCCCCGGATGCGGGTCAACCTCGGCATCCGGCGACGGCTCGCCCCCTTGGTCAACAACGACCGCAACCAGATCGAGCTGTTCACCTCGCTTCTGCTCTCGCTGCCCGGCTCGCCGGTGCTCTACTACGGCGACGAGATCGGCATGGGCGACAACGTGTGGCTGGGCGACCGCAACGGGGTCCGTACCCCGATGCAGTGGTCGCCGGACCGCAACGGCGGCTTCTCCAGCGCCGACCCCGGCGCGCTGTTCCTGCCGGTCAACCAGGGCCCGGTGTACGGGTACCAGGCGGTCAACGTGGAGCGTCAGCTCGAACAGCCGGCGTCGCTGTTGCAGTGGACCCGGCAGATGATCGCCGTACGCAAGCAGCACCCCGCGCTCGCCCTGGGCTCCTTCCGTGACCTCGGTGGCAAGAACTCCACCGTGCTCGCCTTCCTGCGTGAGTACGACGGGCCGGACGGGCACGAGGTGGTGCTCTGCGTGCACAACCTGTCCCGCCATCCGCAGCCGGCGCAGTTGCCGCTGGGCAGTCGGTTCATCGGCCACCTGCCGGTGGAGCTGACCGGGCAGACGTCGTTCCCGCTGATCAGTAGTCGGCCGTACCAGCTCACCCTGCCGGGTTACGGCTCGTTCTGGTTCCAGCTCACCAGCAAGACCCCGAAGCCGCGTACGTCGCCGACGGATTCGCTGGTCGCGACCGGTTGACCGGGTCGGCGGGACCGGGGACGGGAAACAGGGCGGAAACATTTTAACCATCGTTCATGCGCGAGTGGGTCCAAACGAAATTTAGGTACGTCCATATAGGTGCCAGGCAGATCGCCTGCCCCAACGGATGGAGCCGTGATGACCCGTACCCCCCTGCGCTGGGCCACCACCCTGCTGGCCACCGCCACCCTCGCCGTCCTCGGTCTCGCCAACCCGGCCCAGGCCGCGACGGTCTCGCAGCCGCTGCGCACCATGGTCGCGAACCTGCCGGTCGCCAGCGAGATCCGCACCGGCTACAACCGCGACCTCTTCCCGCACTGGGTCGACGCCGACGGTGACGGCTGCAACACCCGTTACGAGGTGCTGATCGCCGAGGCCACCACCAACCCGTCGGTCGGCTCGGGCTGCACCCTCAGCGGCGGCCGCTGGTTCTCGTACTACGACGGCGCCTACTGGACCAACCCGTCCGACCTGGACATCGACCACATGGTCGCGCTGGCCGAGGCGTGGGACTCCGGCGCCCGCTCGTGGACCACCTCCCGACGCCAGTCGTACGCCAACGACATGGGCGACGTACGGGCGCTGGTCGCGGTGACGGACAACGTCAACCAGTCCAAGGGCGACCAGGACCCGGCGAGTTGGGTGCCGACCCGCGAGGTCTGCCGCTACATCGGCGAGTGGGTAGCGGTGAAGACCCGCTGGCGGCTCACCGTCGACACCGCCGAGAAGAACGCCCTGACCAGCCGGGCCGCGTCCTGCTCCAACATCACCCTCACCGTCACCCACGCCTTCTGATCCGTCCCGCGTACGGGGAGCCGGTGCGATCCACCGGCCCCCGTACGGCGGCGCGAGCGGTCAGACCAGCGTCAGGGTGAGAGTGGCGGAGTAAGGGCCCGGCACCGCAGTGTCCGGGATGTCCAGTACGAGGCCCGCGCCGCAAGCGAATGTCCCGGCGCTGCTGTCGGGCCTGGCGGAGCAGAGCGTCACGCCCTCGGCGAGACCACCCCGCGTGGTGCCCGCGGCGACCGGGCTGCCCGCCAGCACGTCGCCGGAGCCGTCGGTCTTGTGCGCCGTCGGGGTCCAACCCAGTTGGGCGCCGAGAATGGTGGCGCCGGGCTGCCCGTCGTGGGTGAAGTTCTCGACCTGACCGGTCACGTTCCAGCCCGAGTTGGTGCCGCGCAGGTCGACGACGGTGACCTCCGCGAGGGTGCCGGTTGCCGAGCCGCCGACGACGCCGCCGGTAAGTGCGGCGGCGTCGGAAGTGGCGAGCGAGAAGGTACCCGGTGCGACGGCTGCGGTGATCCGGGTCGAATTCGCGTCAGCCGGCGGAGCGCCGACGGTGATGCCGACCGATTCGGAGGTCGACGCGCCGTAGTTGGCGCTGAGCGGGGTGAACACGGCGGACAGGTCGTAGCTGCCCCTCGGCAGATCACTGGTGGTGATCGACGCCGTGCCGTCGGCGCCGACCTCGACGGGAGAGCCGATCAGGGTCCTCGCGACGCCCTGCCGGAACTGGACCCTGCCCGTCGCCCTGGCCGGAACCACCACGGCGGTCAGGGTCACCGGCTCACCGAAACCGATCGAGGCGCTGCTCGCCGTCAGCGTCGTTGTCGTCGGCACCGGCTGGGAAGCGCTCGGGCACTGCTGGCCGGTGGACCGGTTGTCGCACTCCGGCGGCTGGCCGGCGGTGAGCAGCAGCGTGTTCGTGCCGTCCGGCGAGAACGTGGGGTTGGCGCAGGTGGCAACGGGGTTGTTCCGGACCACCGCACCGGGAATGCGCTCGATCTGGTCGAACCCGGCCCGGACCAGGTTGAGCGGCAGCGGTGCGAGCCCGAACGTCGGCGCGCTCTGCTGCCCCTCGCAGAGCCCGAAGGAGGCGAACTCGGCCAGCGTGTATCCCTCGCCCGCGCCGAAGGAGTCCTGGAACGTCCTGGGCACGATCATGTACGCGTACGAGGAGAGTGGGTAGGCCCGCCGGTCGGGGTTGGTGTAGACGTGGTCCAGCTTCTGCGTCAGGTGGACCGTCGGGTCGGACGGATTGTCGACGATCTCGGCCTTGGTGAGCGCCACGGCCACCGCGTCGGCCGTGGGTCCGACGTAGTAGCCGGCCTGATTGAGCACCTTGACGACCGGGAGGTCGTGCTGGAGCGCGTACCGGGTTTCCACGTAGCCGATGGCACCGTTGACGCCGCCTTGCGCGACGTAGCCTGCGACGCCGTTCGACAGGGGCTGGGACACAAAACCCTGCGATCGGAAGTACGCTGTCGCGCCACACGGAGGCGTTCCGCCCCGGGCCTGGCAGAAGGAGTTCCACCGGTCCGGGTACTGCGTGCTCATCCAACGCGTGAGCTGCACGGTCGTACCCGAGCCGTCGGATCTCACCACCGGGGTGATGTCCTGGGGTGGCAGGTCGAGAGCGGGGTTGTCCGCCTTGATCCGCGGATCGTCCCAGCGGGTGATGTCCTTGGTGAAGATCCTCGCGATGGTGTCGCCCGACAGCCGCAGGTTCGTGATCCGTCGTCCGTTTATCTGCAGGTTGTACATGAAGGCGAGGCCGCCAGCGGCGACAGGCAGGTATCCGAACGGCCGGTTCGCGGGCGGCTGGTCGCTCTCGACGAACGCGTCGTCCAGGCCGTAGGGAGTCTCCGACACGGCGAAGTCGAAGTTGCCGTCGGCGAACTCGTTGCGGCCGAGGGTGGAGCCTCCACCCACGTAGTTCACCACGAGGCCGCGTCCCCGCACCGCCGCCCGCCAACTGTTGACCATGACCTCGCTCCAGGTGGAGCCCGCTCCGGCGATCGGCGCGGACTGCGGCTCGGCCCAGGCCGGCGACGGCACCACCACGGCACCGGTCAGCAGCAGCAGCAGCGAGACAAGGCCCGCGAGGATCCGGTACCCGGCCGGGAACACGTACCGGCGTCGCCAGGGCGGGGGCGCACTGGCGGCTGCGGCTGGACGCACGGCTGCGCGCGCAGGGACCGTTCTGGGCATGCTGGTCTCTCCTCGTCCGGCATCGGTGGATCACCAGGTACGCACCGCTCGTGGTTTACGGCTCGCCGCGAAAACGTGTACGCGGCACCTGCCCGGCGGCGGGGTGGGGCCGCGTTCACCCTGGAGTTACCGGCCGGACTCGCGTGAATGTAGTGCGCGACGGGTGAGCCCGTCGGCAACGCACGCGTACGCCGGACATGCGGAACGTGAATTTCTCCAGACCATCGAACTGGTTCAATCCTGCGTGGGCCGGTGCAGGGCCGGTACGGCGGCGAAGGTGGTGGCAGCCGAGCGCACCTGACGTGGCCAGCGCGGGTCGGCGGAGATGCCGAACACCGCCCGCCGGATCACCGGCGCCACCGCGAGTTCCGCCAGCACCGCCAGGCAGTCGACGGCCAACGGGCGCTCGCCGGCCTGCCAGTGCCGCAGCAACTCGGCCAGGATCTTGTCCCGTACCCCGTCCGACATCGGGATCCCGGCGCCGAGCAGGTGCCCTGAGGCGAGCACCTGCGCACCGGTTCCGGCGGCCAACCGGGTCAGCGTCGACTCGGTGGCCCGGCCCGCCCGCGCCAGCGCGTACACCGCCGTTCCCCTGGTGGCCGGCTCGGCCATCAGCGCCAACCACTCCGGCTCCTGCCAGGACCGGGCCACCGGCCCCGCCGCCAGATACTCCGCTACCGCCCTGGTCAACGGCTCGGCGTCGGCGCCACGCGGGACGTACAACCCGGTGGCGACGAGCAGGGCGCGGACCCGACCGGGCCAGTCCCGCAGCAGGCCACCGGGCGGGACCGGGGCGTGCTCGTTGGTCCAGCCGACCGCCGCCGCGACCGCGGCACCGTCGCGCAGCCAACCCGCCGCCGCCGCCTCGCACAGGCCCTCGACCTGCTCGTCCAGCCAGGCGGCGACCGCCGTACCCGAACCACCCCGGCGGCCCAGCGCGGCGCCGGTCTCCTCGACCGCGGCGGCACCGCTCTCGACCAGGTGCGGGACGAACCGGTCCAACAGTTCCGCCGGCCCCGGCGGCAACACCCCCGACCGGCCCTCCCAGCTCAGCGCCGCGAGCGTGACCAGCAACGGATTGCCGGTCAGCTCGGCCAGGTCCACCCGGGCCAACTCCACCCGGAACCGGTCCCGGTCGCGATCGGCCCGCTCCGGGTCGGCCACCCGGTCCCGGAACCAGCGCTCGGCGAACGTCGCCAGGTCGGCCGGGTCGAACGGCAACAGGTGATGCTCGGCGAAGTACGTCCGCAGCGCGGTCGTCTCCTCCGCCGCCAGCGGGCGGGTGGTGAGCAGCAGGCGGTACGGGTGGTCGCCGCGGGCCGCCCACTCCCGCAACTGGCCCAGCACCCGCGACCGGACGTTCGGGTCGGTGATCCGGTCCACCCCGTCGACCAGCACCAACCACCGGCCGGACCGCCCCGGCGGCTGACCGGTCAACACGGTCGGCAACCCGAATCGGTACGCCTCGGCCAGCGCCTCCGGCAACGACCGGTCGACCAGTGCGGTCGCCGGCAGCGCCAGCCCGACCTGCTCCGGCGCCCCGGCCCGACCTCGACCGGTCCCGGTGAAGCCGCGCGCCAGTTCCCGTACCGCGTGGCCGACGAAGGTGGTCTTGCCGCTGCCCGCCGGTCCGACCAGCAGCAGGTGACGGTCGGTACGAAGTAGCCCGTCGGCCTCGAACGCCGGCACCGGCCCGATCGGACCACCACCCGGCGCGACCCGCTGCCGTACGTAGATCGCGGAGAGCGAGGAGACCGAACCGTCGAGGAACTGGTACGCGTGCGCCGGCACCGCGTCACGCTGGGCGGCCACCAGGGCGCGTACGGACTCCGTGGTCTCCGCGGATCGGCCCGGTCGGCGGCGTTGCCAGGCGGCACTGCCCCCGATCATCGCCAGTACGGCGATCGTGCTGACCACGATCGACGAGATGTTGTCGAACCGTTCCAGCCACTCGAACAGGTCGAAAGCCATCAGCCGGTCCGGCTCGCGTGGAAGTCGTACCGGCACCGCTCGCAGAAGCGCCCACGGCGCCGGGTCCCGCACTCCGGGCACTCGTCCGGCAGCGGGGGAACCTCCACCTCGGCCGGGCGTTGGCCCGGCACTGCGCCGAGCGGGCCGGGCCCCGACGCACCGTTGCCGGGCCCGTCGTTCGGGCCGCTGAGCCCGGTCGGGCCGGCGGTGTCCCAGGAACGGGTGTGGTGGCCGGTCACGGTCGGCACCTGCCAGTGGCCGGGGTCGACGTCGGAGCGGAGCCTCACCCGCCCCGAAGCGGCGTCGTCGATCCTCACCACCCGGTCGAAGACGGCGAGCTTGTCGTGCGCCCCGGCGGCGTGCGCCAACGCCACCGCCCGCCCCATCAACGCCTCGGCGTCGGCCAGCCGGCGCTCGTCGAACGCCTCCCATGCGGCCCGGATCGCCGCCGCCAACTCCTGCTGCCGGGTGTAGTGGGCCACGGTCGGGTTGATCCCGGTGTAGCGGGCGATGTCCTCGGTCCACTCCACCGCCACCGCGGTCTGCCCGACCTCCGCGACCCCGACCCCGACGCCGGCCGGCCGGTCCTGGTCGGGCACCAGGTCGGCCGGCTCGGCCAGGCCCGGCACCAGCAGGCTCAGCCAGGCCACCCGGCGGGTTTCGTTGGCCGCCATCGGCTGCACCGCCAGACCGATGTGGTAGTCCCGGTGCCCCTCGCCCCACGACCCGATCGGATAGTCGGTGGTCTGGCCGTCGAGCGGTTGGGCCAGCTCGGCGAGGTCGGCGATGGTCGGGTACACCTGCTTGACGAACCGGACCCCGGCCAGCGCCGACGTCCGTACGCGCAACCGCACGTCGGCCGTCTGCTGACCCAGCGCACCGGCGACGAGCTGGGTGAACTCGGCGGAGAGCCGGTCGAGGTCCTCCACCGGCACCACCGGGTTCGCGCCGAGCGCGTCCGCGATCCGGATCAGCTCGGTTCCCCGCCAGGCGTGCACTCCCGGCCGCTCGGCGATCGCCCGGCAGTCCACCGTGTACTGGCCGGCGCACTCGCCCAGGACCGCGTCCAGCTCGGTGACGGGTTCGCTCTCGTTGCGCCCGTCGGTGAGCATGATCGCGTGCCGTACGCTGCCCGGCGCCTCGTCGAAGATCCGCGCGGCCAGCCGCAGCCACCTACTCATCGCAGTGCCGCCACCGGCACCGGTACGCCGCAGCGCGTCCTTGGCGGCGGTCCGGGTGGTGTCGCCGGCAACCATCAACCGGGCCGTCGCCGGGTAGATCATCTCCGCGGTGTGGGTCCCCGCCACCACGGCGAACCGGACCCCGTCCGGCAGCGCGTCGATGGCGGCGATCGCCGCCCGGCGGGCCTGGATCAGCTTGCTCGTCGGTGACCCCATCGAACCCGAACAGTCCAGCAGGATCACCTCGGCGAGATGCGGAGCGACCAGTCCCGGCCGGTCGTCCCCGGCCGGCCCGCCGGTCGAACGGACCGTGGCGACCACGTCCACCAGGGTGCCCTCGGTCGGCAGGTACATCTCGTAGTGGGTGCTGATGTCGAAGTTCGGGCCAGCGCTCACCGGCGCACCTCCCCGGATCGAAGCGGGCAGAGACGGCGCGGCGCTGCGCGGAAACGGAGGTTCACAGCCAGGTCCAGGGGCGTACCTGGTTGGCCCGGTCCACCAGGGCGACCCGCTCCTGGCGCAACACACTCTGCCGGGCCAGCGAGCGGTAGACCTCGGCCAGCCGCTCCCGCAGCCGCTCCTCGGCCAGCGGCACCCCGAACACCTGTTCCGTGCCGCCGGCCTGGCGTGGCACCGCCCAGGCGAGCGCCACTTCCAGCACCTCGGCGGTGAGGCTGTCCCGGGCGGCGCCGGTCAGGTCGATCGCCTCCGCCGCGACGGCCGCGTCCACCAGGTCGACCGAGACCGGGTCCGCCACCCGGGCACCGGACAGCAGCGCCCTGACCTTCGCGATCTGCGCCGGCACCCGGTAGCTGGCCGTCTCCGGCACCTCGTCCAGCGCCGCGGCGGCTCCCCGCCGGTCACCCTGTCCCAACCGGGTACGGGCCAGCCCGAACAGCGCGCTCAGCGACGAGTGCTCGGTGGCCCAGACCGCCGCGTAGTGCCGCTCGGCCGTGGGCAGGTCACCGTCGAGTTCACTGGCGACCGCGTACCCGAGCCGGGCGGGCAGTTCACCGGGCAGCAGCCCGTACACGGTGTCGAAGTGCTGGCGGGCGGCGCCGATCTCGCCCGAGGCGAGGGCGACCAGCCCGTGGTGCCAGTCCAGCCGCCAGTCGTCGACCGGGGCGTCCGGTCGGGCGGCCAGCTCGGTCAGGGTGCCGGCGGCCAGCTCGGGCTGCCCGGCGTCCAGGTAGGCCCGGGTCAGCCGGAGCAGCACGTCCCGGCTGCGCTCCGGCGCCCGCCCGAGCAGGCCGATCAGCTCCGCGGGCTGGACCGCGCCGACCGAGCCGAGGAAACCGGCGCCGGGATCGGCGAGATCCATCAGCGGCGCCGGGAGTGCGGTCGCGACCATCGCCGCCGGCACCGGCGTGGTCAGATCGTCGTACGCGCCGAACGGGCGGGGCGCGAGCCCGAACAGGGTGGACGCCGTCGGCGGCACCTCCTGCCCCTGCTCCGCGAGCACCTGCCGGAGTACGCCGTGCACCTGCGCGTACATCTCGTCGGCCGAGCCGAACCGGCGGGCCGGCTCGGGGTGGGTCGACCGGACCAGCAACCGGCGGTACGACTCGTGTTCGTCGAGCAACTGCGGCACCGCGTCCGGCAGCCGCCCGTCCGGGAAGCGGCTGACGTACTGGCTGGTGTTCGCGGCGAGGCTGAGCGCGCCCAGGGTGCGCCCGACGGTGTAGAGATCGGAGCGGACCGAGGCGGCCCGTGCCCCGTGCTTGTGCACCTCGGGCGCCTCGAAGCCGCGGGTGCCCAGCAGTGGGCTGTCGAGATCGTCGGCCCGCCGGGCCGCACCGAGGTCGAGCAGCTTGAGCCGGTTGCCGACGTGCATGACGTTGTCCGGCTTCAGGTCACAGTAGAGCCAGTCCTGCTCGTGCAGGTGCTCGAAGGCGTCCAGGATGGCCAGCCCGTACGCCAACACCTGCGGCAACGGCAGCGGCCCCGGTACGCCCCAGCCGGACGGGCGCGGTCGCATCTCGTCCAGCGACTGCCCGCCGACGAACTCCATCACGATGTACGGCGTACCGTCGCCCGCCTCCGGCGGCACGAAGTCGTAGATCTTGACGATGTTCGGGTGGTCCAGCGCGATCAGTGCCCGCCGTTCGCCGACGAACGCCTCGGCGGCGGTGGAGTCCTCGGCGGCGCGCTGCCGCTTGAGCACCCGCCAGCTCCCGTCCATGTCCTCGTCCCGGGCGGCGAAGATCCAGCCCATGCCGCCGTAACCGATGCAGCCGCGGATCCGGTACCGCTGCTTGATCACGTCACCGTCGTGCAGCGGCGGCACGAACGAGAACGGGGTGCCGCAGTGCGGGCAGTAGCCGGTGGTGATCCCGGAATCGGTGCCGTCGGTCCGGCCGACCGGTCGCCGGCACGAGGACCGGGCACAGATCCGGGCATGTTCCGGCACGGCGTGGTCGGCCCGGATCGCGGTGAGCGGATCACGTGGTGGCACCACCGGCATCTCGACCAGCCCGAACCAGCGCCGGGTCCCGCCGCCGAAGCCGGGTGGTGGTCCGCCGCGCGGTCGAGCGCCCGCACCGCCTCCGGAGCCGCCACCGGTCGATCCGCTGCCCGACCCGGTACGCCAGCCGGCACCACCCGAACTGATCCCGACCGGACCCGGGCCGCTCGGTCCTGCCGGGCCGCTCGGACCGGCCGAAGCTGGCGGCGCGGTGGTGGGCCGGCTCGGACGGGCGGCCACCGACGGTCGGGCGAACGCGCTCTGGGCACCGCCGCGCACCGGCCCGGATCCCGCGACAGAGTCACCCTCCGAGCCGTTGGAGCCGTTGGAGCCGGCGGAGTCCTCGCCGGACTGGCCCGCGCAGCGGTGTCCCCACTTGAGGCAGAAGCCGTCCAGGTCGACGGCGCCCGGACAGTCCCGGGCGAGACAGCCGTTCATGCCGGGCCCTCCTCGTTCACCGCGTGCAGATACCGGGTGACCGCCCGGTCGGCGGCCGGGGCGTCGAGCGGGTCCGCCCGGAGTCGACGCCGGGCCTCGTTGTAGAGATCGGTCAGGGCCAGGTCCTCGGAACGCCCGGCACCGAACGCCTTGCGCTGGAAGGCGTCCAGCCGGCCCCGCAGCTCGATCCGGAAGTCGTAGAGGCGCCGCCGCCGCACTCCGGCGGCGTCCCGGGCTCGCGCGGCCTGCTCCGCCGCCGCGGTCACCGCGGCACCGATCTCGGCCGGTTCGGACTCCTCGTCGACCGCGTCCCACCACTCACCCCGGCGGCAGCGTCGTTCGACGGCGCGCAGCCGTACCCGCAGCGTCGCGGCCTGGGGCACCGGTGGGCCGGATCCGGCTTCGGAGTCGGGATCGCCGGGGATCGGGGTGAGGCCGCGCCACGCATGCCGCGCCTCGGTCTCGTCCGCGTCGAGTCGACCGATCAGCAGCCGCAACTCGTCCACCAGGCCCGGCAACCGGCCACGCAGTTCCTCGGCCCGTCCCACCCGTACGCCGAGTTCGGTGACCCGACCGCCGAGCCGGTCCCGGGCGGCGGCCCAAGCCACCCCGTCCGTTGCCCCCAGCGGGTCCCGCTCGCCGGCCCGCCGCAGCGTGTCGATCTCGTTTTGCAGACCCTCGATCAGCCCGTCCGGTACGGCCACCCCGGCGGCCCGGGCCCGCACCTCGGCGAGTCGCGCGATCACCGTTTCGAGTCGGGTCAACATGGTGGCTCGTGCGGCGGCGACCGCCTCGGCCACGGCCAGGATCGCGGCGTGGTGCTCGCCGGCCCGGACGATCACCTCCGGCAGCGGCAACCGGATCACCTCGACGGGTGCGCCGGTCGCCGCGGTCAGCACCACCTCGCACGGGCCGCGCAGCAGCGCCCACAGCTCGGTGTCGATCGCCGGCACGACCGGGTCCGACGCGACGACCGGGCCCACGGGCTCGACCGGGTCGGCGAAGCGGCGCTGACGCAGCGCGTCCGCCCGGTCGAGCAGTTGCTGTGCGGCGGCGAGTTGGGCGGCGAGTTCACCGATCCGCCACTGGACGTCCTGCCAGGCGCGGGCGGTCGCCCCGGCCGCGTCCGGCCGCTCCAACTGCCGGTAGCCGTCCGCTTCGTCGCGGACCACCAGCGCGCCGGCCAGCCGGGCGCACTCGGCCCGCAGTCGGCGCAGTTCCGCCTCCGGCTGGGCCGACCCGCCCTGCTGATGCTGCACCTCCGGCTGGTGCCGTCCTCCCGGATGTTCCCGCGCGCGTGGTTCGGCCATCCCGTCCTCACATGCCCGGGGGCCAGGACAGGTTGGGGCCGTAGCGGGCCGGCGGCGGCCCGTTGTCCGGGTGCTCCGGCAGCCACTCCTCGTGCATCTGCACCCACCTGCCGTTCTGCCGGATCTGCTCCAGCACGTGGTTGACGAACCGGAGCAGGGCGACGTCGTCCTGCCGGGTGGCGATCGCGTGCGGTTCGTCGCTGAACCAGGTGCAGGCCGATTTCGGCTCGTCGTGCCAGTCGCAGGACGTGTCGCCGGTCGGGCGCGACGGCGGCTGGGTGACCAACCTGGTGGTCGGGTCCAGGTCCCGGAGGCCGAGCAGCACATTGTGGTCGGTGGAAATCGCCTCGACCTGCTTCTGCTGCAACATGACCAGGCAGTCGGTCCAGTTCGGCACCGACACCGGCAGCGGCTTCTCCGGCCGGGCCCGGGTGTGCTCCAGCGACGTGGTGCCGGTCGCCGCGCATACCGCCTTGCCGCCCAGGTCCCCGATCCCCTGGTACGGCGAGTCGCCGCGTACCAGCACGGTCTGCCCGGAGTCGAGGTAGTCGGTGGAGAAGGCGACCTCGGTGGCACGGGCGCAGGTGGCGGTCATCGAGTCGGCGACGATGTCCACCGTCCCGTCGTTGAGCCGCTGCTGCCGCTCGCCCGAGGTGACCACGACGAACCGGAGCGTCTCCTTCGGGTCCTTGCCGGGGAACATCGCTTTGGCGACCTCGTACAGCAGCTCGATGTCGAAACCGGTGAACTCGCCGGTGGCCGGGTCCCGGAAGGTCATCCGGGTCATGGTCTGGTCCACCCCGGCCCGGATGTAACCCTGCTCCACGTACTTGCTCGGCGGGGTCGGATCCGGGCGCAGGCTCAGCCGCGCGTCACAGTCGGGCGGGTTGATCGGGCTGGGCGTCGGCGCCGGCTGCTGCGCCCCGACCGGGTACGGCGAAGCCACCGGCGGCGGCTGGTAACTGCTCGCGCAGCCGCTCCCGGCAAGCAGCAGCCCCACGGCGAGTACGGCGGTGGCGCGACGCGGTCCGGTCGGGTAAATCGTCATCGGTACTCCCTCACCCGTACCCCGATGCCGACCGCCACCCCGGCGGCGCCGATCAGGCAGAGCAGCAGCGTGACCACACCCAGCGAGGTCGGTGCCGGTGGCGTGTTGGTCAGCTCCTGGTAGATCTCCCGGTCGACCCGGTCGATTTCCTTGGTGAGCTCGTTGTCGTAGTGGGTGAACGCGGTGGCGACCTCGCCGCCGGGCAGCGCGGCAGCAACCGCCGCCGGGTGGGCGCCGAGCCGCTCGTTCTCCACGATGTACCGCTCGTGGCCGCTGCACCACACCCCGACCAGGATCCGCATCTGGTCGGTGAAGCCGGCCACGGTCGAGTCGCAGTGCGCGTCCCGCTTGAACCGCTCGTTCAGCGCCACCATGCCGAACTGGTTGCTGTTACCGCCGAGTCGCAAGTGGACGTCGGCACGGGCGCGAAGTGCGTCGCGCTGGATCTCGATCAGATCCCGGTGCTGGTCGAGCTTGCGGCCGGCGACCGTCAGCCGTTCCTCGGCCTGTGGCCAGTGTCGCCAGGAGACCACCAGCCAGCCGGTGGTGGCGAGCATGGCGGCGGTGGCCAGCGCCAGTCCGGGGCTGACCCGGCGCTTGGTCCGCCGCCGCAGGTAGCGCTGACCCCACCAGAGCGCGACCAGGGTGAGCAGGGTGGTGCCGATCGACCCGAAGAGGGCGAACTGACCGTCCCGCCGGGCCTCGCTCAGCCTGGCCGTCTCGTCCTCCCAGAGCTGCTGCGCGGCGGGCAGCAGGACACCGCGCAGGTAGCCGGACGCCTCCCGCAGGTACGCCGAGCCGAGCAGCGCGTCGAATGGTTCGTCGGCCGGCTCCGCGCCAAGCTCCTGGGCGCGCCGGACGAGTTCGGTGTAGATGGACAGCTGGTTCGCCACCCGGGCCAGCCCCGTGGCGCGGGCCGGGTCACCGCCGGTCAGCCCGGCCGACTCGCCCAGCAGCCGGCGTACCTCGCCGAGCGCGTCCTCGTAGTTGCGGTTGAGTTGTACCCGCTGACCGGAATCGGGCGGGGCGAGGAACCGACCGGTGGCGGCGGCGTCCGCTTCGGCCAGCCAGCGGTGCATCGCCTGGGCGTTGCCGCTCATCTGGGCGGCGCTGGTGACCATCACCTCCCCGGCATCGACGGCGGCCCGTGCGGCCAGCCCGGCGACGCCCGCGGTCAGCGCGAACAGCAGCACCAGCATGATCCCGACCAGGATGAACCGGTTCGGGGTCGGCACCAGCAACCGGCGCAACCGGCGGCGCCGGACACCCCGCAGCCGGCGACCCGGCCGACCGGGCCCGGTCGGTGCGAGCGCGAGGTCCGGCCGCGGATCGGGGTCCAGTTCGGTCAGTGTCATCGTCACCACCCCTCGTCGACCGGGTGCGGCGGGTCGATGGTGACCCGTCCCACATTCGCACGCAATGCTACTGAGGGCATGCGACAGGTGAGGTCCCGCGCCACGGCGGCGCGGGCTCGTCCGTTCGTCCGACATGCACTGACAGCGCAGATATCGAAACAGTCGGATGGGATGAGCGTCGACCGACGGGACGGTGGGCAGACTTACCCGATGAGGCCACCCCATGATCGGCGCCCGAGCCGGCTCGTCGCGGCGATCGTCGTACTCGGGCTGCTGCTGGGCGCGGCCTCCTGCGACCGGGGCGAGGCGCCTGACCGTACCGGGTCGTCCTGGGTGAGCGGGGCGAGGTCCGCGACGGCCGGCGCGAGCGCGCCCACCGCGACCGCCGCGCCCGACACCCGCTGGTCGAACCCGGCCGGGGTGGGTCAGCCGTACGGCGACAAGGTACCCGGTCTGCTCACCTTCCGCGGCAACCCGACCCGCACCTGGTACGGCACCGGCCCGCTGCCACGCACCGCCCCGAAGCCGGCGTGGAAGTTCCCCCGCAGCGGCGGGCTGTGCGCGGAATCCACCGACGACAAGGGCACCCGGCAGTGGTGCGGATCCGGTTGGACTGGCCAACCGGCCGTGTTCGAACGGGCCGGGCGGACCTGGGTGGTGTTCGGCGCGTACGACCGCAAGGTGCACTTCCTCGACGCGATGACCGGCGAACGGATCCTGCCCGACTTCCCCACCGGCGACATCATCAAGGGCTCGGTCACGGTGGACCCGGACGGCTTCCCGTTGGTCTACACCGGCTCCCGGGACAACTACTACCGGATCATCGCGATCGACCGGGGCAAGTCCACCGAGTTGTGGAAACTGTCGGCTCGGGCGGTTTCACCGACGCTCTGGAACGACGACTGGGACGGCTCGGCCATCGTCATCGACGACTACCTGTTCGAGGGCGGCGAGAACAGTCAGTTCCACATCGTCAAGCTCAACCGCGGCTACGGCCCGGACGGCAAGGTGACGGTCGCGCCGAAGCTCGTCTTCCACGCCCCCGGCTGGGACGCGCAACTGCTGCGCGACATCGGCGACAAGATGGTGTCGATCGAGAGTTCGGTCGCCGTGTACGGCGACACCGTCTACTTCGCCAACTCCGGCGGCCTGGTGCAGGGCTGGGACATCGGCGGGCTGAAGGAGGGCCGTACGCCGAAACGGGTCTTCCGGTTCTGGATGGGCGACGACACCGACGCCACGGTGGTCGTCGACGCCGAGGGCGCGCTCTACGTCGGCGCCGAGTACGAGCGCGGCACCGCCCGTTCCCGCGAGGTCGGCCAGTTGGTCAAACTCGATCCCCGGCGCTCGGACGACCCGCTGGTCTGGCGGGTGCACGACACCGACGGCCGGCCCGCCGGCGCCTGGGGCACCCCCGCCCTGCACCGGGACGTGGCCATCTTCGACACCAACGGCGGCGAGGTGCTCGGCGTCGACCGGGCCACCGGAACGGTCCGCTGGCGGTTCGACCTGCCCGGGCCGACGTGGCAGTCCCCGGTGGTGGTCGACGACATCCTGCTGATCGGCGACTGCGCCGGTGTCCTGCACGCGTACGACGTCGCCGACACCACGGTGATGCCGAAACCCCTGTGGCAGGTCAAGCTCGGCGGCTGTGTCGAGTCGACCCCGGCCGTCTGGCGCGGTCGCATCTACGTCGCCACCCGAGCCGGCGCCTTCCACGCCCTGACCCAGTAGGAAAGGGCTCTTGTCCTACGGGGTCAGGGCCCTGGCGACAGGAATGGTTCAGACGGTGACGAGGACCAGTTTGCCGCGGATGTGACCGGCCTGGCTGATCCGGTGGGCGTCGGCGGCCCGCTCCAGCGGGAAGGTCTCCGCGACGGGAAGGGTGAAGCTGTCCTGTTCGATCAGGCGGGCGACCTGGTCCAGCGCCGGCAACGGGTGCTTGCTGCGGTTGGCGGCGAAGCGTACGCCGTACTTCTGGGCCTCGGGGTCGGCGACGGTGAGCACGTTGTCGGTGCCGTGGGCCAGCTCGATCAGGTCGGGCAGAGCGCCCCGGCCGGCCACGTCCAGGGCCCGGTCCACCCCGGTCGGGGAGATGTCGAGCACCCGCCGCACCAGACCCTCGCCGTAGCTGACCGGGGTGACGCCGATCGAGCGGAGGAAGTCGTGGTTCGGTTCGCTGGCGGTGCCGATCACGGTCGCACCGCGCTGCAGGGCGAACTGCGCCGCGGCCAGTCCGACGCCACCGGCGGCACCGTTGACCAGCACGGTCTGCCCGTCCGCGAGGTCGAGCGAGTCCAGGGCGCGTACGGCGGTCTCGGCCGCGACCGGCAGCGCCGCCGCCTCCGGCCAGGGCAGCGCGGGCGGTTTGTGGGCGAAGTGGTCCTGCGCCAGGACGGCGTACTCGGCGTACGCGGCGCCGACGACAAAACCGAACACCTCGTCCCCGACGGAGACACCGGTGATGCCGTCGCCGATCTCGTCGACCACTCCGGCGACCTCACTGCCGGGAATGGTGGGCAGGGTCAGCGGTAGGAAACCCTGCATGGCGCCGCTGCGTACCTTCCACTCCCACGGGTTGACGCCGACCGCCCGTACCGCCACCCGGATCTGACCCGTCCCGGCGTGCGGCTCGGGCACCTCGGCCAGCCGCAGCACCTCCGGCTCTCCGTACTCGCTGAACTGAACGGCTTTCACGTCGGACTCCCTTGTCAGATACCGCTGGATCACGGGTGACGCCGCCGACGGCGGGACGCCGATGGGCACAACACCGGACCCTTCCCGAATCTTGCCGGATCGGTGGATCCGAGAGCCGGCACACACCGGAAAGAGCCGGCACCCGGCGCATTCGAGCGCCGGCACCCGGGAAAAGGGACCGGTCCGGGGCCGCCGTGGAAGGCGACCCCGGACCGGGGTGTGCGCTACTGCTTCAGTACGTCGTCAGGTCAGAGCCGGGCGCACTGCCCGCTCGCCGGACCACGTACGTTGTTCGGCCGGCCGTCGTTGCCCGGCGCGGGCGTGTTGCCCGAGCAGGAGAGCGGACCGTTGACCGCGTTCGCCGCCACCAGCACCGGCTGGCTGCCGGAGTTGCCGGTCACGGTGACCGGGCCGGCGATGGTGAGCATGTCGAGGCGTACCCCGCCGGTGTTGCCGGTCGCCGTGACCGGGCCGCTGATCCGGCCCTTCTCGATCAGCACCGCACCGGTCGCGCCGGTCACCGTCACCGGACCCGAGATCGTGGTGCCGGTGAGGGTGAACAGCACCGGGCGGTTGGCCGTGACCGGACCGGAGATGGTGCTGTTGGTGCTGATCAGCGACGCGCCGGAGGCAACCGTGACCGGGCCGGAGATGGTGGCGCCATCCAGGCAGGTCAGGCCCGCGGTGACGGTCAGCGGCCGGCTGTAGCGGCCGGTGATCGTCGTGGTGCACTGCGGGCCGGGCTGACCGATCGCCGAACGCGGTGCCGCGTCGGCGGTCACCGGCGAGTTCGCGGCGAGGTAGTCGGTCAGCATGGTCAGGTCGTTGTCACCGGTGGTGACCCGGTTGATGCCGCCGGCCAGGGCGAGGAAGTTGTCCCCACCCGCCGCCAGGAAGGAGTTCACCGTCACCCGGTAGCTGGCGGTCGGGTTGATCGCCACGCCGTTGAGCTTCATCGACGTGATCCGCGAGCCCTGCGCCGCAGTCGGGAGGTAGGTGTAGCTGAACCCCTTCGAGACACCGAGCCAGAGCAGCGGACGGGACGCGCCCGCCGGCTGCCACTGCTGCTCCAGCGCCTGCTTGATCTCGGCACCGGTGTACGTCTTGGTCACCACGTCGTTCGAGAACGGCTGGACCGAGAACGCCTCGGAGTAGGTGACCACCCCGTCCGGGGCGTACACCAGGTCGGCGCGGAGACCGCCCGGGTTCATCAGCGCGATCTGCGCCCCGCCGCGACCGGCGTCCTTCGTGCCTTCGAGCTGCACGTCGGCGATGAAGTTGCCGAGGGCCGACTCCTTGCCCCGGTCCTCCTGGCCGTTGGTGGTCGCCCGCCGGATGTCGGCGGTGATCGCACCGAGCGGCTGCTGGCCGAGCACGTCGGCGTTGGCCTTGGCGGTCGCGACGAGCTGGGCGATCGCCGGGTCGGACGGTGCGCCGACGACGTCGAGCAGGCCGGCGTCGGCGGCGGTGACCGCCTTCGTCGTCGGGTCGACGCTCAGCGTCACCTGGGCCAGCTTGCGGCCGTACTCCTGTGCCTCGACGACCGGCCGGAGCCGGTCCGTGCCGGGGATCGGCATCTCGAAGGCGTACGGCTGGTGGGTGTGCCCGCTGACGATGACGTCGATGTCGGCGCTGGCCCGTACGAAGGCACCGAACACCGGGTCGGCGGCGAGCGCCTCCGGGGTGGCGATGTTCTCCAGTGCCGCACCCTCGTGCGCGACGAGGACCACGACGTCGGCTTCGCCGTTGGCCGGGTTGCCGTCCTTCAGCTCGGCGGCGACCGCCTCGGCCTCCGGAACCGGCGACTTGAACGTGAGGCCGGCGATGCCGTCCGGGCTGACCAGCGACGCGGTCTGCTCGGTCACCACACCGACGATGCCGACGCGTACGCCGCCGACCGTCTTCACCGCGTACGCGGGCAGCGCCCGCTCGGTGCCCCGGTACACGTTCGCACCGAGGTACGGGAAGTCGGCCCGGTCGGTGACCCGGCCGGCGAGGTCGGCGAAGCCCTTGTCGAACTCGTGGTTGCCGACCGAGGCGGCGTCCAGGCCCATCATGTTCAGCGCGTCCAGGGTCGGGTTGTCCCCGTCGATGGCCGAGATGAACGTCGACGCTCCGATGTTGTCGCCGGCCGACACGAACACGGTGTTCGGGTTGGCCGTACGGAGCTGACCGACCAGGCCGGCGAGCTGGGCGGCTCCACCGATCGGCCGGCCGTCGGGCGCGTTGCCCGGCGATTCGAGCCGACCGTGGAAGTCGTTGATGCCCAGCAGCTGCACCTGCACCGGGCCGGCCGGGGCGGTGTCGAGGCCGACCACGATCGGGTTGTGGTCACTGGCCCGGTACGGGTTCGGCGCGTAGAACGCCGGGTGGCCGTCGTACTCGAACGCGAACGACTCGTGCGAGTTGATCTGCCACACGTCGACCCCGGTGACCCGGGCCGCCAGCGACGGCGACGCAATGGCGTGGTCCAGCGAGCCGGACTCACCACCGAAGACGTAGCTCGCCTCACCGGTGGTGTTCAGGTCGACGTACTGCTTGTCGTAGAGGACCTGGAGCGGGTCCTCGTGGGTGTAGGCGTTGAAGTCGCCGAGCAGGAGCACGTCGTCGCTGCCGCTGTCGGTCTTCAACTGGTCCACGAAGGTGGCCAGCGCCCGCGCCTGGCGGACCCGGTCACCGTTGAACTGGCCCTGGCCGTCACCGGCGTCGGCGTTGTCGCCGGTCGCCGAGTCCGAGGCGCTCTTGGACTTGAGGTGGTTGACGACCACGGTGAAGGTGGCCGCGCCCGAGGTGAAGCTCTGCGCGATCGGCTCGCGCGCGTTGAACCAGACGCTCTCGTCGTTGACCGAGCGGGACTCGCCCTTGGGCGTGACCTTCGCCGGCTTGAAGATGATCGCCGTGGTGATGAAGTCCTGCGCGGTCGCGGGCGGCAACTGCGCGGGCGTACGGACGTAGTCCCAGGTGCCCGCACCGGCGGCGGTGTTCAGGGCGGCGACCAGCCGCTTGAGCGCCTGCTGCGGGTCGGCGGTGTTGAACCGGACCGAGTTCTCGATCTCCTCCAGCCCGACCACGTCGGCGCCGAGTGCGTTGATCGCCGAGACGATCTTCGCCTCCTGCTTCAGCAGGCCGGCCTCGTCGTCCGCGCCGCGCGCCTCGCCACCGAAGTGGACGAAGTAGTTCAGCACGTTGAAGCTCGCCAGGCGGAGGTCCCCGCCGACGTTCTCCGGTGCCGCCGTACGCGGGTTGGTCGACGTGAAGGTGGTGCGGGCGGCCGGCGGGGTGGCCGCGTCGACCGGGGTGGTCGGCTGGAGCCGCCACTCGTTGAAGCCGTACGACAGCACCGTCGGGCCGAACGCACCGACCCGGTCACCCACGCGCAGCGGGCTGGTCGGCGAGAAGTACGGCGGCAGGGTGTTGTCCGTCGACAGGTTGGTGGTGCGACCGTCGTCGAGCAGCAGCCGGGCGAGCTTGTTCGCGGCGGCGACCTGCTGGGCCTCGGGGGTGCCGGGGCGGGCCAGGTCGGTCGGGATGACCGCGGCGTGCTCACCGGCGGCGAGCACGACCTCGCCGTACCGGTTGGTGTTGTAGACCTCGGAGACCGTGTACGGGCCGACCGGGGCGACCAGCATCGACTCGACCGACTCACGCCCGGCCGGGTCGAGCGGCAGGCCGAACGCGACCGGGGTGGGCAGCGCCACACCCTGCTCGCAGACCTGCACGTCGGCCTTGGCGCCGATGCTGAGCTGGGTGAGCCCGTTGAACTCGCTGGCCGTACCGCTGACCCGGATCCGGTCGCCGATCGCGACCGATGGGTGGTTGGCGGCGTTGGTGGTCAGGTAGACGAAGATGCCGTCGGAGGCGGTGCCGGCGGCCGGTGCGCGTCCGCCGCTGCCGACGCTCTGCACCGAGATGCCGTTGTAGCCGCCGGTGCGGTAGTCACCGGTCACCACGCCCTCGACGGTGACCCGGGTGCCGGCCAGCGGGGTCGCGTCGCCGGTGCCCTGGACCTGGGCGATGGTCCGGTCGACGGTGACGTCACAGCCGACCGGGTCGGGATCGGGATCGGGGTCCGGGTCGCCACCGGCGTTGCGTACGCCGAAGGTGTTCTGGGCCGCGTCCCGCCAGGTCCCGCCGATCTTCTGCAACGAGAAGCCGACCGGGCTGGACGAGCCCTCGGAAACGCCGATGTCGGTGCCGGTCAGACCGTTGGCCGGGCCGCCGACGGCCGCGAAGGTGCCCTCGTAGGTGAGGTATTCGGCCACGGTGCCACCGGGTGCGACCAGCGCGATCCCGTCCGGCGCACCGTTCTGGATGCCGTCGACCGGGTAGGTCGCGACGACCACACCGGCCGCCGGCACGACGCCGCTGAGCGTACGGGTGTTGTACGCGGCGCCGTTGTTGCCGTTGTAGAGCACGATCTGCCAGCCGGACAGGTCGAACCCGGCGGGCGCCTCGATCTCGATCGCCTCACCGGAGTCGGTGCCGGCGTTGTCGTAGTGGAGTTCGCTGACGAACGGGGTGGCCGTCGGTTCGGCGGCCACCGCGGCGGTGCCACTGGCCAGGCCGAGCGCACCAGTGGTGAGGAGTACGCCCAGCGCGTTCAGTGAGCGCGTGCGTCTGTTCCGGCGCATCAAACTAAGCCTCCGTAAAGGGGGGTAGACGCGCTGGAGCATATGCGGAAACAGTGTCGTTACAAGAACTGCCGGGTGTACGGGACGGTGTAAATTTTCAGCCTCGCCGCCTGCGCAAACGGGTCTATCCGGTCGGTCTGCTCCGTCACTCGCATAACGCCCGGCCGCAAAAGGTGACGTACGGGCGGAGTTCCTCAATTGTCCTGCTGTTCAGGTTCACACCCGCCCCACTCCACCGTGACCGGGCGCCCCGCCGCGACGGGACGCCCGGCCGGTCGGGATCACCCCCGGTAGAGCGGGTTCGCCACCTCGACCTGGTTGATCTGCTCACCGGTGAGCGCGTCGTACGCGAGCACCACCGTGCGGTCCGGGTAGACCGAGACCGTCAGCGCGGTCGGGGACTCGGGCCGGTCGGTCGCGGAGTCCTCGTCCCACGGGTCGGTCGGGCTCGGCGCGAACTCCATCGCCAGCGCCCCGGTGTTGATCGCGGTGTAGCCGTCCGGGTGCCCGCCGTCGGTCACCGTACGGACCGCCCAGTCCGACCGGTACGGCGACCAGTGGGTGTGACCGCTGAGGTAGATGGCGTTCGGGTAGCGGCCGACGATGTTCTCCAGTTCCACGTCGCGCGGCCCGTTGCCGTAGAAGTTGCCGTAGGTGCCGGAAACCGTCCAGGCGAACGGGTAGTGCCGCAGCACCAGCACCTGCCTGCCCCGTCCCGACCAGTGCGCCAGCCGTGCGCCGAGGAACGCCACCTGCGCGTCGCTGATGTCCTGCTGTTCCTCGGCGGGTACGCCCGCCTCCGGTCCGAGCACGATGATCGGCACCCCGCCGACGACCTTCTCGTAGTACGTCTTGTCGATCTCGGCGCCCCACTTGTTGCCGAAGGTCAGGAAGTTGTCGACCTGCTGCTGGAGGGTCAGCACGCGGCTGCGTACGTCGTGGTTGCCGAGCACCGGCAGCACGGTCGGGATCCGGTCCCGGTCGGCGAAGATCGCGCTCACCTCGTCGTACTCGGCGACCTGCTGTTCCTGGGTCTGTTCGCGCGGGCCGCTGATGATGTCACCGACGACCAGCAGGGCCTTCGACTTCGGGGCCTGCCGGCGCAGCAGGTCGAGGGTGCCGTCCAGGTAGGGCAGTCCCTCGTGCTGGATGTCGCTGAGCACCTGGATCGTGGTCGGGGTGACGCCCGCCGGCAGCGGCGCCATCGGCGTACGGACCAGCACGTCGTCGACCGCCCAGTAGAGCCGCGGCTGGTTGCTGGCGTAGCCGAAGCGAAAGACGGCCGTGCTCGCCTTGGCCGGCACCTTGACCGGGACGACCTCCTGGCCGGAGATGACGTCCTGGCCACCGTTGGCGCTGATCCGGGCCGCCGAGTAGCGCAGGATCTCGCTCTCCGGGCCGCCGTCGAAGGAGACCGTGACCCGGCCGACGGCCTTGTGCGCCTGCCGGTAGTGCGAGGAGAAGACGAGTTCCAGTTGGCGCTGCCCGCCGACCGGCACGACCGGGCTGGTCAGGGTGGTGCTGACCGGGTTCGCCCCGTCCACGGTCGCACCCCTGGCCGAGGCGACGCCGTTGTCGGCGACGGCGAGGAATCCGCGCGAGCGGGAGAACTGATTGCGCTGGTCGAGGAAGCAGCGCTGGTCGAGCGGGGCGTTCTGCTCCGGGTCGCAGCCGATGCCGGCCGGCGCGGCGGCGGCGAACCAGGCGTCCCGTTCGGTGAAGGTCCAGCCACGCCAGTCGGCGGGCGCACCTTCGGTCCGTACCGTCCAGCCGGCGCGGGCGGCGTCGAAGTCGCCCCGCCAGATCGTCTGCTGGCCGGGGCCGGCGGCGGTCGCGTCGGTGGGCGCGGCACGGCTCGGCGAGGTTGCCTGGGCGGCGGGTGCCGCACCGGCGGTGATCAGGGTGACCAGGGCCGCGGTCACGGCCGTCAGGTAACGGGTACGGGGCAGCGTCATCGTGTCTCCACACGGTCGGGGATGGGTAGCCACACCGTGTCGATGACGATCAACATGCCGGTGAACGGGACGCTGGGGCCCGTCGTCGGGCAGGTGAGGTTCACGAGCGGAGCACCCGGACCGGATGGACAAGCCGTACCCGCAACGTGGAGGAATGAGCCGTCCCCGCCGCCTGGAGGAAGGCGACGGGGACGGTGGCTGGTGTCGGGAATGGACTACTTCAGGGCGAGGGTGCGGGCGTCGGCGGCGATCACACTGGCCACCTCGGCCGGTACGAGTTTGCCGGCCTGCCGGTCGACGTAGCTGGCGAGTTCGGCGTACTTGCCGTCGACGAGCTTGGCGGTCATCGTGCCGATCGCGGCCGGGTCGGCGGCGGAGGTGAGGATGAGGTAGCCGAGGCCGGCCTGGCTCACCGTCACGGTGAAGGTGCTGGTCGCGGTCGCACTGCCCTCCGGCCCGGTGACCACGGTGTTGATGGTGTGCTTGCCTGCGGTGAGCTTGGCCAGGTCGAGCTTGCGTCCGGCGGCCGACTTCTTGCCGTCGAGGGTGACGGTGACGGTGTCGGCGTTGGTCGCGGCGACCGCGATCACCGGGGACTGCGCCCGGTCGAGGCGCGCCCCGTCGGCCGGCGAGGTGATCGCCACGGTCGGGTCACCGGAGGCGCGCTGCATGAACGCGGAGTTCCAGCCGACCAGTTCGGACGCCCGGTTCGTGATGATCGCGTCGGTGCCGACCCGCTCCAGCCGCTGCCAGAGGCCGGCGGAGTCCATCGTCCACGCCATCACGGCGACGCCTGCGGCGTGCAGCGGGGCGATGATCTCCGGCTTGGCGAGCAGCGCGTTGCCGTCCGGGTTGTACGCGGTCAGGTGGAGCTGCTTCGAGATCGCGACCGGGTCGGCGTCGAGGCTGCTGCGGAGCAGGCCGAGCGGCAGCTCGGGGGCGAGTTCGTAGGTGTACTGGAGGGCGTCGACCTCGAAGCTCTGTACGAAGACCCGGCTGGTCATCTGCTCGTCCCGGATCACCTGGATGATCGTGGCGACCTCGTCCTTCGTGTGCTTGCCCTTGATCTCCAGCAGCAGACTGCCGCCGCGCGTACGCAGGTCGGCGAGTTGCTCGGCGAGGGTCGGCACCCGCTCGCCGACGTACTGGGGGCCGAACCAGGAGCCGGCGTCGAGTGCCTTGATCTGCTCGGCGGTCAGGTCCCGGATGTTGCCGGTGCCGTCGGTGGTCCGGTCGACGGTGCCGTCGTGCAGGATGAACGGGACGCCGTCCTTGCTCGGCTGCACGTCGTTCTCGATCCAGTCGGCGCCGCCCTTGCGGGCGATCTCCTGCGCGACCAGGGTGTTCTCCGGTGCTGCGGCGGACGCGCCACGGTGGGCGACGACCGTGAACGGGCTGCCCTCGGGGCGGATGTAGCCGTTCGCCGGCAGCTCGGTGACGGTCACGTCGTCGTACGAGACGGTGGCGCCGTTGACGAAGAGCGCCTGGATGCCGTCGGCGGAACGCTGCAAACTGTTCGTACGCATCGCCTCACGCCCGTCGAAGATCCAGCGGGCCTGGTTGCCGTGCACCTCGACGGCGACCCGGACGTCCCGGCCAGTGCCGGCGGCGTACGGGGCGGAGGCGGTGTTCGGCACGACCCATGTGTTGGCGGTGGTCCGCTGGGCGAACTCGAGCCCGTTGGCGGCGGTGGTGCCGCTGCGCATGGTGGCGATCCACCACGGGGTGGCGCCGTCGGCGGGGACGTCCAGGCCGAGTGAGGCCCAGCGGGTGGCGGCCGACACCGTTTCGAAGCGCATGGTGGCCTCGAAGCGGAAGTCGTTCAGGTGCCGACCAAAAGTGATCTTGTTGTTGTCGGCCGAGCTGGCGGAGGTGCCGTACAGCCGGCCGTTCTCGACCTTCCAGGCGCCGTCGACCGCGCGCCATCCCGCGGGCAGGTTTCCGGAGGAGAAGTTCTCCGAAACGACGACGTTGCCCGGTTCGGCGGCGGCGGGCGACGAGGCGGTGACGGCCACGGCGGCGCCACCGGTGACCGCGAGCGCGGCGAGCGCGGCGGCAGCGCGGGTACGCGTGGCGTGCAGCCCCGTCGCGGCCCGGCGCAGCGGCGATGATGCGGAAAGGACAGTCATGATCACTGACGTTACGAAGCGGAGCCGACGCCATGATCAATTTGGGGTGGCCGCCACCGGAACGCCGCGTGTAGTCCCGGTCGCCGCACGTCACTTCGATGAGCGCGTCGAACCTCAATCGAGCAGCGTGTCGAGTGCGGCGCCGAGCCGAGGGGTGAGACTGCGGGCGTAGCTCGCGGTCAGGTGGCTGCTGTCCCGGTAGACCAGCACCCCGCCGATCACCGGGGCGCACCGGTCCGCCGGGCAGATCGCGTCGGTCAGGTCGACCAGCCGCACCTGGGGAAGGCCCCCGACCGCCTCCGCCTGCGCCGGACCGGCGCTGGCGGTCACGGCAAGGTCCCGAGGGGCGGCGCACGTCGTCAGCCTGGTCCGGTTCGCCGAGACGCACTCGGCGACCCGTACGTTCAGGTGCGGGGTGTCGCGCAGCACGACCGTACGGATCCCCGCGTCGGTCATCGCGGTCCAGGTCCGGCGCATCGCCTCGACCGTGGCGTGGTACCCCTCGGTCCCGTTGAGCAGGGCGTCGCCACGGACCGGGACGTAGAACGCCCCGCTGGTCAGCAGCAGGTCGGGCCGGGCGATCCCAGTCAGCTCCGTACGCACGTTGCGGTTCCACTCGGCACAGGCCGGCTGGGTACGCGACAGCACCGAGATCTCCAGGTCGAGGAACGGACACGACTGCTTCAGGTACGTCACCAGCCGCCACTTCCGCTCGGTGGCGACCGCCTGCAACGCCGGGATCCAGTTGCCGGCGTGCGAGTCACCCACCACCGCCACCGTGAAGTCGGCTCCGCGGTCGCCGTACACGCAGGTCACGATCTCGGTCCTGGTGCCCTCGGAGAAACACTTCTGCGGGTAGACGTCGGGCAGGTCGTCCTTGGCGGCGAGCGGGTCCGGGACGATGACGTCCACCATGTCCGCCTGCACACCCTCCCTACTGGTCCGGGGATTGTCGCCAAGGATCGCCGCACCCGGCGGACCGGACCACACCGAAACCGAGCTACCGGACGAGGCGCCGGCCCAGGGGATCGTGTCGGTCACCGGGACCTGCCGTGGCGGCGGCCAGACGGTGAACTGGAACAGCAGCCCCGCCAGCACCGGTACGGCGGTGAAGAACAACCCCAGCCGCAACGCCCGTACGGGATAGAACGCCAGCCGCTTCGACCGCCGTACCGGGTTCTCCAGGTAGTGGTACGTCGCCCAGGCCGGCAGTGCGCAGAGGAGCACGACCGCCAGTCCCGCCCCCACGCTCAACTCACCGAAGCGGGCTTCGGCCGCCACCAGGAGCGGCCAGTGCCACAGGTAGAGCGAGTAGGACAGGGCGCCGATCGCGCGTACCGGGCGCAGGCCGAGAAGCAGTTCGGGACCGGTACGGCCAGCGGTGCCGGCGGCGATCACGGCCGCGGCTCCGAGCGTGGGCAGCACGGCCAGGTAACCGGGGAAGGCCATGCTCGGGGTGATCCAGACCGCGGCGACGGCGATCACCACCAGCCCGGCCCAGCCGAGCCCGGCGGCGACCGGCCGGGGCAGCCGGGACAGCCGGAAACCCAGCAGGGCCAGGCCGCCACCGAGGGCGAGTTCCCACATCCGGGTGGTGGTGACGAAGTAGGCGCGGGACGGGTCGGACGAGGTCAGGTAGATCGACCAGGCGAACGACGGGACCCCGATCAGGGCGAGGGTGAGCAGGAACCACCTGCGCCGGCTCACACCCGTACCGCCGGGGGTGTCGACCTTGGTGGCGCGGCGCCGGCGCCGGCCCGGCCAACCGACCAGGATCAGCAGCAGCGGCCAGACCAGGTAGAACTGTTCCTCGACCGCGAGCGACCAGAAGTGCTGGAGGATGCTCGGCGCGTCCCCGACCGCCAGGTAGTCGACCGCCTGCTCGGCCAGCCGCCAGTTCATCGCGTAGAGGCCGCTGGCGACCACGTCCCAGCCGGTGTCCGCCCACCGGGTCTTCGGCAGGAAGAACAGGGTCAGCAGCAGGCTCGTGCCGAGCACCAGCCCGGCGGCGGGCAGCAGCCGCTTCGCCCGCCGGGCGTAGAAGCCCCTCAGCGAGATCCGGCCGGTACGTTCCAACTCCTCGACCAGCAGCCCGGTGATCAGGAAGCCGGAGATGACAAAGAAGACGTCCACCCCGACGAAGCCGCCGGGAAGGAAGTCCAGGCCCGCGTGGGACAACAGCACGAGTACGACGGCGACCGCGCGCAGTCCCTCGATGTCACCGCGATAGCCGGCCCGGACGTCAGTCTTCGGCTCCGGTCGGCTGTCCAGTCGTGTCATCACACGCACCCCTCCACGACGGGTCCCAGGGGCATGCTAGTGGCCGATAACCCCTGGTCAGCGCATTGAGGACGCCGTACGAGGTTTCATGTTCCTCGATCCTGCCGGGACCGTCCCTGAGCCACGGACCACGATCGAGCGAGAGGTCAGCGGGGTGCCACCGAGATCTGCCGGCCGAGTAGTTCCGGCGGGAGCGAGAACTGCGCGAACTCGGCGCCCTGCAGGTCCATCTCGATGGCGGTCGGGTACCCCCCGCGTTCGTCGATGTACATCAACCGGTCGTCGGCCGTCCAGAACGCATCCGCGCTGGGCAGTTTCGCCAGCACCGCCCCGGTCACGGCGTTGACGAGCTGCGGTTCCTCCTGCCCCTGTACGACCACGAACCGACCGTCCGGCGACCACGAGTACGGCCCGGCCACGTCGCCCCTGATGGGTAGGAAACGGGTCGGCATGGAGATGCCACTGGAGAAGAGTTGCAGTCCACGCCTCGCGTGCCGAGCCGTCATCGAACTCTGCTGGGCCGGGTCGGTCTGCTGGAGGACGAACTCCTTACCGTTGGGCATCCAGGTGAACCGGCAGTAGTCGGTGCAGAGGAAGTTCGTCGGGAGGGCCGAGAACCGGTAGACCATCGGGTCCCCGACGGTGACGATGACCGCCGCGTAGCCACCGGAGGGCAGGCCGGTCGTGGACGTCGACAGCAGTTTGCGGCCGTCCGGCGACCACTGCGGCTGCCAGATGCGGTTGCCGGTCCCGTACCAGGTGACCGCACCGGTCGACACGTCCAGCAGCCCGGTCTCACTCGGCCGGTCGTAGTCGTAGACGGCGGCAAGGTTGCCGCTCGGCGCCGCCCACACCTCGTCGTACGCGGTGTAGGCAAGGTAGGAGTTCCGGGTGCGGTCGAGCACGTAGGCGGGCTTGCGCGGGGACCCGGTGCCGGTCGCGCCCGTGACGATCCACTTGCCGCTGAGTTGGAGCGGGTTGCCCCACCATTCGCCGCCCGCCGGCTGCCCGGTCGAGGGCGACGCCGAGGGTGCGGCCGTGTCGGCCGAGGTCGGCACGCTGGGATACGGTCCGATGGGCCGTACCTCCGGACCGGGGCGCAGCCAGACGAAGGGTGCCGCGATCACCGCCACCGCGACCACCGCCGTGGCGGCGCCGACGATGCGGCGGCGGCGTCGTACCCGCCGACCCCGAGCTATCGCGAGCGGTGCCAGGTCGATCGCGGCGCGCGCCTCACCGGCCAGTCCGCGTACGGCCCGACGCAGGGCCTCGTCAGTCGCGTGGCTCATCGCGCCGTCTCCCAACGGGTCTGGGATACATCCCGCTCAGCCTGCTCGTACCGCTGTTCCGCGTTGTCCTCGCCGGCCAGGCTGTCGAAGTCGGGCACCAGGTCACGTAGCTTGCTCAGGGCGCGGGACGACTGGCTCGCCACCGTGCCCACCCGGCAGCCGAGCAGCGCGGCGGTCTGTTCCACGCTGAGGTCTTCGAGGTAACGCAGCACCAGGACGGCCCGCTGTCGGGGTGGCAGCATCCGCAGCGCGTCCCGGAGCATCATCTGCAACACGGTGTCGTCGGCGGTGTCGCCGTCGGCTACCGGTTCCGGGGTGACGCCGAGCGGCACCTCCGGCCTCCGCTTGCGCCGCCGCCAACCGGAGACCTGGTCGTTGTAGAGGATCCGGCGTACGTACGGCTCGGCGTCGCCGCGGATCTTCGGCCAGCGCGCGTACGCCTTGGCCAGCGCGTCCTGGAGCAGATCCTCGGCGGCGTACTGGTCACCGGCGAGGGCGTACGCGACCCGCAGCAGAGCCCCACCACGTTCGCTGACGAATGCGGTGAACTCGTGCTCGGAACCCTGGTCCACAGCCCACCTCCGCCATTACGACGCTGCCGCCCCCGGGAAGTTTGCTCACCCGTGGGTGTCAGGTCCGGCCGGCGACCCGGAGCCGGGTCAGCTCACCAGCCGGGTACCAGACGTAGATCTCCCGCCCGCCGACCCCGCACTCCTCCGGTGCGCGTACGAGTTCACCCGAACCACCACCCCCTACGACGCCGACGTTGCTATCCGGAACCGTGCCGAACATGGCCGGTACCGGCTCGGGTCAACCGCCGGATCGGCCGGTCGGGGACATCCCGGAGATCCCCCTGACCTGCTTCGTCAGCCCTTCAGCTCACCTACGGTCCATGCTCGACTGTGCGGCACGTCCATCGATTGGAGCTGTCGCCCTATGCGAAGAACAATCCGTACCACCGTAGGTGTCTGCGCCGCCCTCGCCCTCCTGCTCGGCGCCACCGCCGCGCCCGCTGGGGCGGCGGCCAGCGGGGCGGCCGACGCCGGCACGACCACGAACGGCTGGCGTCCCCCGGCGCTGGACTGGCAGCCGTGCCCCGATCTGCCGAACGACGACGGCCTGCGCTGCGCCACCCTCGTCCTGCCCGTCGACTGGTCCCGGCCGCGCGGCGCGACCTTCCCGCTGGCGCTCGCCAAGCGGGCCGCCACCGGCCCGGCCGCCAACCGGATCGGCCCGCTGGTGATCAACCCCGGTGGGCCGGGCGCCTCCGGCGTCGACGCGGTGATCGAGCGCCCCGAGCGCTTCGGCAGCCCGGAGATCCGGGAACGCTTCGACATGATCGGCTTCGACCCCCGTGGTGTCGCCCGCAGCAGCCCGATCCGCTGCTCGCGCTCGCTGCTCGGCGAGCAGCCCTTCCCCGTACCGGCCGACCAGGCGCAGTACCGGGCGCTGGTCGCGTACAACCACCGGCTGTACGACAACTGCCGAGCGAACACCGGCCCGCTGTTCGAGCATGTCGACGCGGTCGACGTGGCCGACGACATCGACGCGATCCGGGCCGCGCTCGGCGTACGGCAGATCAGCTACAACGGCGCCTCCTACGGCACCCTGATGGGCCAGATGTACGCCGAGCGTCACCCGCAGCGGGTACGCGCACTCGTGATGGACAGCACCATGGACCACAGCCTCGGGACCAGGGAGTTCATCCGTACCGAGTCGGTCGGTGCGGAACACTCGTTCGAGCAGTTCGTGGCCTGGTGCGACCGTGACACGAGCTGTGCGCTGCATGGCTGGGACGTACCCGCGCTCTTCGCGGAGCTGATGCGGCGCGCGGAGGCCGGCACCCTGGTCGACCCGGAAACCGGCGCCAGCCTGACCTGGTTGGACCTCAGCCGCCGGACCCTCGGCGCGTTCTACCTGCCGGCGTGGGCGGAACTCGCCAACCTGCTCGCCGCCATGGTCGACGGCGCACCCAACCCGGCGACGGCCACATCGGCGCGTGGTAAGACCGCCGCCGACGAACTGGTCGAGTACCCGATGCCGGTTTTCTGCCAAGACTGGGCGTTGCCGGTCGACGGCCTGTCCCAGTTCCGGCGGTACGTCGAACTGGCCCGGGAGGTCGCACCGAACATGCGTGCCTCGGCGCCGGCCGTCACCGCCCTCGGCCTCTGTCTCGGCTGGAAGGGTGAGGTGGGCAACCCGCAGCACCGGCTCCGGGTACGCACCGAGCTGCCGCTGCTGATCGTCAACTCGTTCCACGACCCGGTCACCCCGTACGAGTGGGCGTTGGGCGTGGCGGACCAGTTGGGGCGTAACGGTCGACTGGTCAGCTTCGAGGGTGCGGGGCACGGGGTCTACCCCGGTACGCCGTGCACCACCGCCTTCGTCGACCGGTACCTGGTCGACCGTCAGCTCCCGCCGCCCGGCGCGACCTGCGCTGCCGCCCCGACACCGACGTACGCCCGGCGGGGTGCCGGCGTTCCGGAGCTACCGGGGCCGGTCCGGCCCGGTTGGTCGGCCGTCGTACGGTGACGATCGTCCGGTGCGGGGCTGCCCGTTCCCGGCTCCCCCGCACCGGATGCCGGAGCGAATCTGTCGATGAGGCCCCACCGGGCGCACGACCAGCGGCAATATCAGTCTCGTCAGCGCGTACGGCTGCCTCGGCCTCGGGAGGAACACCGCTCATGTACCAGTCGGCCTCGTACGCGGCGGCCCAACGCCGGTCGCGGCGTCTGAAGCTGCTGCTGCCCGCCGCGCTGGCACTGGTTCTCGTCGCGATCGGGCTGTTCGTCAGCCAGCCCTTCTGGCAGGACCCGCCGCGGCCGACCGCCGAGCCGATCCTGCCCGCCTCGGCCAAGATCCCCGGCACCCCGCCGGAACTGCCGTGGCCGTCGACCGGGCAGGCTGCCGTCTCCGTCGAGGGCCTCGGTGACCTGGGAACCTTCGGCAGCCCGACCCCGGTGGCGATCGGCAGCGTGGCGAAGGTGATGACCGCGTACGTGGTGCTGACCGATCATCCGCTCGGTGTCGGCGAGTCGGGGCCGAGCCTGACCGTCAGCGCCGCGCAGGCAGCGGCGTACCCGGCGGAGAAGGCGCGGGGCGAGTCGCTGATCCGGGTCGCCGCCGGGGCGAAGTTCACCCAGCGGCAGGCGTTGCAGGCGGTGATGCTGCCGTCGGCGAACAACATGGCCCGGATCCTCGCCGCCTGGGACGCGGGCAGCGTGGCCGCGTTCGTCGACAAGATGAACGCGATGGCGACCGGGCTCGGCATGGCCGACACCCGGTACACCGACCCGGCCGGGCTCGCACCGGACACCGTGAGCACCGCCGTCGACCAGGTGATCCTGACCCGCAAGGCGATGGCCCTGCCGGCGTTCGCGGAGATCGTCGCCCAGTCGAAGGCGACCGTGCCGGTCGAGGGGACGATCACCAACTACAACGACCTGCTCGGACGGGACGGCGTGGTGGGGGTCAAGACCGGCTCGACCGACCAGGCCGGCGGGTGTTTCACCTTCGCGGCCGTGGTGAAGGTGGGCACCACCAGCCTGCTTGTTGTCGGCGCGGTGCTGGGGCAGCCCGGCGCGCACACCCCGGAGCAGCTACGGGCGGTGTTCCGGGCGACCACCCCGCTGGTCCGTTCGGCCGGCGCGGCGCTGGGCGTACACAAGGTGGTCACGGCCGGGCAGGAGGTGGCAGCCGTACGCGGCCCACTCGACACCGGGACGACACTGCGGGCCGCGCGGGACGTCGAGGTGATCGGCTGGCCCGGCCTGGAGGTACGGCTCGGCACCGAGATCCCGCCCGTGCCGAGGCAGCTCACGGCCGGCGCCGAACACGGTCGGGTGACCGCTACCGTCGGTGCGCAGCCGCCGGTCGGTGGACCGCTGCACAGCGGCGACCAGCTCGAACCGCCGGGCGTCTGGGACCGCCTGACCCGGCGCTGACCGGCCGTCGTCAGCGGTTATCGACAGCCGGACCGGTGCTCAGCTCAGCTCAGCTCAGCTCGGTGGTGCGGTCGGTGGTAGCTTCGGCGGTGCGGTCGGGGTCATCTCGGTGGTGAGGTCGCGCTGGAAGAGCATCGTGTCGATCCATCGGCCGTGTTTGAAGCCGACCGACCGGAGCCGACCGACCTCGGTGAAGCCGTGCCGGCGGTGCAGGGCCGCGGACGCGTCGCTGCCGGTGTCCGCGATGACCGCGATGACCTGCCGTACGCCGGCAGCCACGCACCCGTCGAGCACCGCACCGAGCAGCAGCGACCCGAGCCCCACACCGGTACGGTCCGGCGCGAGGTAGATCGTGTTCTCGGCGGAATGCCGGTACGCCGGCTTGGGGCGCCACTGGCTGGCGTACCCGAATCCGGCCAACTCCCCACCGACCTCGACCACCAGGAACGGCAGCCCGGCGGCGCGCAGCGTCTGCGCCTTCTGCCGCCAGTCGCCGGCCGTCGGCGGGCTCTCGTCGAAGGTCGCCACGCTCTCGGTCACGTAGTGGGCGTAGATCCGCACCACCTCGTCAAGATCCTCCGGCTCGACCGACCGGACCAGCCTCGTCGGCATCCGTCGTACCTCCCTGGCCTGGTGCCGGCCGCCGCGTCACAGGTCGGACGGGTCGGTGTTCGCCCCGCAGAGCAGCACCGCCACCCGCTCACCCGGCTCCGGGCGGTAGGCACCGGAGGCGAGCGCGGCGTACGCGGCGGCGGCGCCGTGTTCGACCACGATCCGCCACCGGTCCCAGAGCTGCTGCCGGGCGCCGAGCAGGTCGTCGTCGGAGACCAACACGCTGCGTACGCCGGTCCGGACGGCAACCGCGTACGCGATGTCGCCGACCCGCCGGGCGCCGAGCGAGTCGGCGGCGATCCCCGACACCGGTACGTCGACCGGCCCGCCCCGCTCCAGCGCGTCGTGCAGGGTCGGGATGGTCACCGGCTCCACCGCGACCACGCGGGCCAGCCCCTCGGCGGCAGCCGCGACACCGGCCATCAGCCCGCCACCGCCCACCGCCACGAGGATGGTGTCGACCGCCCCGCCGAGCTGGTCGATCAACTCGCTGCCGGCGGTGCCCGCACCCGCGACGATCTCCGGCTGGTCGTACGCGTGGCAGTGGACCGCCCCGGTTTCGGCGACCGCCTTCAGCGCGGCCTCGTACGCCTCGGCGTACTCGTTGCCGTGCTGGACCACGGTCGCGCCGTACGCCCGGAGTTTGGCCACCTTCACCGTCGGCGCGGTCAGCGGCACGAAGACCGTGGCCGGCACCCCGAGCGCCGCAGCCGCGTACGCGTTCGCCAGGCCGGCGTTGCCGCCGGAGGCGACCACGATCCCGACCTCCGGGTCGAGTTCACCGGATTCGCGAGCGGCGAGCACCCGGTTGAACGCACCCCGGGCCTTGAACGAGCCGGTGTGCTGCATGAACTCGCACTTGAACCAGCCCGGCCCAGCCCAGGTTCCCGGATCGACCTCGATCAGCGGGGTACGCCGCACCCGTCCGGCGATCCGGGCCGCTGCCGCGTCGACCTCGACTCGGGTGATCACGACTGGTGCCTCCTCGTTGGGGTCGGATGCCGAACCCGATGCTAGCCAGGCCCCAACTACGCCCCGCCATTGCCTGCGTTGCGGCAATGCACTTCAATGCCTTCTGATCCCGCGCGTGGGGCGCGGGGCGTAACGGGGAGGAAGGCGACTTTGATCAGACTTGGGGCACACCGGGCGGCGGTTTCGCTGCTTGCCCTCTCGCTGGCGGCGACCGGCGTGGCGGTCATCGTCAGCACGGGCACCGCGAGCGCGGCGCCGCACTACAGTTCACCGGGCAAGGTGCAGGTCGGCTACACCGACTCGGCCACCCCGAAGATCGCGTACGACGAGGGCGGCAGCGTCAACATGCCGCTCGGCACCTGGCAGGACGAGGCCGGCGGGCAGCACACCTCGCGGATCTACGCCACCTTCGACCTCAGCGCGTACGAGGGCAAGAAGATCTACGGCGGCTCGGTCTTCATCCGGGAGTACAGCGCGGCCGACTGCACGAAGCGGGCGATCGAGATCTGGCGTACCAAGCCGGTCGACGCCACCCCCACCTGGAAGCGGCCACCGGCGCCGCTGGCGAAGATCGACGAGATCCTCACCCCGCAGGCGTGCCCGAGCGCGAACATCACCTTCGACATCGCCGCGGCGGTGCAGGACGCGATCCAGAAGCGGCAGCGCCGCATCACCTTCGAGATCCGGGTGCCGGAGCAGTACGAGGCCGACCCGAGCTACGGCCGCAGGCTCTACTGGTACTCCTCGGTGGCCATGAACGTGCAGTACAACTCGCTGCCGACGGTCGACAACAACAATCTCTACAACGGCGGCTTCCCGTGTACGGCGCTCAAGCCGTACCCCCGCCTCGGCGGGCTCGCCAACGTGATCGAGGTTGTCGGCTCCGACGCGGACGAGCAGGACCGCGGCCGGATCGAGACCACCGTCGCCATCTGGCCCACCGGTCAGCCGGAGAACCGAGCCGAGTTCACCGACGAGTACGGCACTTCCGGCCGGGCGAACTCGCCCCGGCTGCCGGAAACCGCCCTGGTCGACGGCACCTCGTACGTCTGGCAGGCCAGCGTCGGCGACGGCAAGGACGTCTCGGCCTGGTCGAAGAAGTGCTACTTCACCTACGACCGCACGAGTCCGACCAGCCCGACGGTCACCTCCTCGAACTACCCGGAGGCGGACAGCGGCGAGCAGACCCCGGTCGGCGTGCCGGGCCTGTTCACCTTCTCCGGGAACGGGAACAAGGACGTGGCCGGTTTCGCCTACTCCTGGTCGGAGCTTGGCGTACCGGCCTGCTCGTACAGTGGCGAGTTCGGGCAGTTGGAGTGCACCAGCCCGTTCGACGACCCGGGCACCGTACGGGCCGTCCGGCCGGGCGGCACGGCCACGGTCACCCTGAACCCGGACCGGTACGGCCCCCAGCGGATCTACGTGCGCACCATAGACCTGGCGGGGAACGTCTCGCCGACGGTGACGTACGACGTCTTCGTTCCCAGTACGGCGCCGACGGTCACCGCGCTCAGCGGTCCGCCGGAGTGGAACCAGGAGGTGCTGCTGAAGTTCTCGCCCGCGGCCGGACTCACCGTGAACGGGTACGAGTACACGCTGGACAACGGGGATCCGCAACGGCTGTACGCGGACGACGAGGGGAACGCGTACCTCTCGTTCCAGGCCAGCGACGTCAACGGCCACCAGCTGACCGTGCGCAGCCTCAGCGACAACGGGTTCGTCTCGTCGGAGGGAAGCTGGTACGCCCTCTTCGGCCCGTGGCCCGGCGTACGCTCCGAGGTCTATCCGTCGGCGCCGGAGCCGGTCGGCGGTGTCGGCGTACCGGGTGAGTTCACGTTCTCTCCCCCGCCCGGCTGGACCGACGTCACGGCCTACCGGTACGTCTTCGACGGCGGTGAGCAGACCGAGGTGGCGGCCGGTCCGGACGGCCGGGCGACCATCACCTGGACGCCCACCGCAGCCGGTTGGATGACCGTGATCGTGTACGCCGTCCGCGCCGACGGCACGGTCGGCGACTACCCGAACTACCACTCGTTCGAGGTCGCCGGAGCACCGGCAGCCACCTGACCCGTACGGCACACGAAGCGGAACGGACCGTCGTCCCGCCGGCCGGTATCCCGATGTCTCTATCATTGCGCCACGAGAGACCCGCCAGGTCTTGTCTCAATGTTAGAGACATCGGGACAGGCATGATCTTCGAGAGCCCGGCGTTGACCGACCAGGACAAGAACGTCCTGGCGGAGGTTCATGACATGCACCGTGAGCTGAAATGGCCAGCGTTTCCGCTGGCCACAAGTGGTGATGGTGGAGCTGAGGGGACTCGAACCCCTGACCCCCTCGATGCGAACGAGGTGCGCTACCAGACTGCGCCACAGCCCCTCGCCCGACTCGCGCCGGGCGATGATCGACCCGCCGTCGGAATTCCAACGGCGAACCGGCGCCAAGGCTAACAGGTACCGCACCCGGCGGGCGAATCCGCCCCCGGCGTGCCGGATCCGTCCCCGCCAGGCCCGACCGCACTCAGGCGGAGTGCGAGCCTCGGCCGGCCTCGTAGGGGCGACCGCGCAGGCCACCGGAGCGCCGGTAGGAGACCGAGGCACGTGCCCGGCCACCGCTGGCCGCCGCCGGGAGGTCGTCCGGCCGGTCCAGGCCCATCGCGGCGCGGCGTACCGCCTCGCGCTGGGCGGCCAACCGGCGCTGCGCCTCCCGGCGGGCCGCCGCACGGCGGGCCTGCTCGCGGCGTACCTCGGCCTGGCGGGCGGCGAGCCAGGCCGCCTCCCGGGCCTGGATCCGGCGGCGTCGGCGTCCGGCGATGGCCCGGTTGCGCAGGTGTACGACGTACGCGGCGAGCAGTGCGCCGGTGACCGCGAAGCTGATCCAGAAGCCGGGGCTGACCGCGATGACACCGATCAGTTCGGCGAGGTTGAGCAGGAGGAGCGCGGCGAAGACGCGGCGGCGCCGGTAGACGGCCGGGGTGTGCCGCTGGGTCGGGGGACGGCGGCGGGGGCGCGACCCGGAACGGGGTACGGCACGCAGGCGGCTGGCCCGTCGGCCGGTGGCCGGGGGTGCGGAGACGGGGTCGGCCATCCCGTACACCGGGTTGTTGGCACCCGACAGATCACCGCGCAGAGTAACCGTCAGCACACGCGACGGATTGACCGGCTGCCGACCCGGAACAGTACGGCGTCGCCGGCGGCGCTGTAGCACCCGCGCCGTCGACTGCGCCCGCTCCGCCACCAGCCGCTCGGTGGCGTCGTACCGGCGAACCAGCGCCGGTGCGAAAGCGAGCAGACCTGCGGCGGCGAGGACGGCGAGGAGCACCGAGGCCGGCACCCTCACCCCTCCCGTCACCCACGTCGGGTAACCCCGCCAGCCGTCCGGACACCCGCCGAGCTGGCAGGGTCGCTACGACCGCCGGACGGTTACCACACATCCAGTTACTTCAGGTTACGGGCGGTGCACCAGGATCAACGTGCGCCGCGCCGACTACCAGCAGCAACAATGATCAAGATGTGACGGTACGGATCCGGTGCCAGCGGGCCAGCAGGCCACCCTCGGCGGCGACTTCCTCGCTGGTCATCGCGTACCCGATGTGGTCCCGCCAGGCGCCGTCGATGTGCATGTAACGGGGGTGGTACGACTCCTCGCGGAAGCCGAGCTTCTCCACCACCCGGCGGGACGGGCCGTTCTCCGGCCGGATGTTCACCTCGATCCGGTGCAGTCCACCGGGGCCGAAGGCGTGGTCGGTGACGAGCGCCAACGCGGTCGGGATCACCCCGCGCCCGGCCACCCGCGCGTCCACCCAGTAACCGACGTACGCCGAGCAGAACGCCCGGCGGACGATGTTGCCCAGGTTGATGTGCCCGACCAGCCGCTCCCGCCCGTGCTCGCGCAGGCACACCGCGAACGGCATGCTCTCGCCGCGCCGGCTGGACCGACGCTGGTCCCGGTAGACGTAGCGGAACGCGGTCGGCGAGTTGAGTTCGTCCCAGCCGCCCTGCGGTGCGGTCTCCCAGGGCGCCAGCCACGCCTGGTTCGCCCGACGCACCTCGGACCAGGAAGCGGCGTCGCCGCGCTTGTACGGCCGCAGCAGCACCGCACCGTCGGCGAGCGCGACCGGCCAGCCCGGTGTCCCGATCAGGCTCATCGGCGCCGGTCCAGCAGCAGCACGTCCACGGTGGATCCGGCCGCCGCCGTGGTCACCCGTTCCCCGAGCACCAGCAGGCCGTTCGCCTCGGCCAGCCCGGCCAGGGTGTGCGGCCCGCCGCGCAGCGGTTGGACGGTGTAACCGCCGCCGCGCCGCTCGGCGACGTGGGCGGGGCGGAACTCCCGCAGCCCACCGGGGGACGAGACGGTCTCCAGCAGGTGCGCGCGCACGCTCGGCCGGAACACCGGCTCGGCACCGGCGAGCAACTGGATCGCCGGGCGGGCCAACATCTCGAAGCCGATCAACGCGGCACCGGGTTCACCGGGCAGACAGACCACCGGAACCTCCTCGGCACCGACCGTACCGAATCCGAGCGCGCTACCGGGGTACAGGGCCACCTCGGTGAAGGTCACCGGCCCGGCCCGACCGGCGTCCCGGCGGGACAGGATGCGCCGCACCATGTCGCCGGGGCCGGTACCGGTGCCACCGGTCGTGATGATCAGGTCGGCCCGCAGCGTCTGGTCCTCGAGCAGCCCGCGCAGCCCCTCGGGGTCGTCGTCGCAGATCCCGACCCGGTACGCGAGCGCACCGACCTCGGCCGCGGCGGCGGTCAGCGCGTGCGAGTTGGTGTCCACCACCTGGCCGGGTTGGCTGGGTCGGCCCACCTCGACCAGTTCGTCACCGGTCGCCACGATCACCACCCGGGGGCTGGGCCGGACCACCACGTGCCCGATCCCGGTCGCGGCGAAGACGGCGACCAGCGCGGGCGAGACGTACGTGCCGGAGCGGGCGAGCAGCGCGCCGGCCGGCAGTTCCTCGCCGACGCGGCGCAGCCCGTACCCGCGTTTCGGCACCCGGAAGATCTCGACCGCGGCCATGCCCTGGTCGGTCCAGTCGACCGGTACGACCACGTCGGCGCCGATCGGCAGCGGGGACCCGGCCGCCACCGAGAAGCAGGAGCCGGGTGTGAGCCGGACCGGGCGCCAACTCGCCGCCCCCAGGTCACCGACGACGTTGAGCCGCACCGGCCGGGTGTCCCCGGGGCGGGGACGACCGGGTGCGCCGGTGCCGGGCGGGATGAAGCCACCGCCCCGGCCGGCACCGGCAAGGTCCTCCCAGCGTGCCGCGTACCCGTCGATCGCCGCCTGGTCGAACGCCGGGTACGCGTGCGGCGCGAGAACGTCCTCGGCGAGGACGTTCCCGTACGCCTGGGTCAGGTCGAGGTCGAGCGGAGGCAGCGCTCGCAACCTGCGCAGCGTGCTGCCCAGGTAGTCGGCGAGCGGCGTCAGCTCGTTAGCGGCCGCCTCGGCATCGGCCGTGGCTGTCATGTATTGCGCCCGCCGAACGCCTCCGAGTTGACGAAGTCGGCCAGCCACTGCCGGAACTCCTGGCCCATGTCGTCGCGCTGGCTGGCGAGCTGCACCACCGCCTGGAGGTAACCCAGCGGCATGCCGGTGTCGAACCGGGTGCCCCGGTAGACGATGGCGTGCACCGGCGTCCCCTCGTCCAGCAGGGTCGCCATGGCGTCGGTGAGCTGGATCTCACCGCCGCTGCCCGGCCCGGTACGCCGGATCGCCTCGAAGATCTTGCCCGGCAGGATGTACCGGCCGAGTACGGCAAGGTTGCTCGGCGCGTCCTCCGGTGCCGGCTTCTCCACCAGGCCGGTCACCCGGACCACCTCGCCGAGGTCGGTCAGCCCTTCCTCGGCCGGCGCGACCGAGGCGATTCCGTACCGCTTGGTCTCCTCGGGGCTGACCTCCATGAAGGCGAGCACGATGCCGTTGGTCCGGGCCTGCAGGTCGAGCATGGCCGGCAGCAGCGGCTCGGCCAGGTCGACGAACTCGTCGCCGAGCATCACCGCGAACGGGGCCTCGGTGCCCACGTGCGACTCGGCACAGCCGACCGCGTGGCCGAGCCCGAGCGGCTCGTGCTGACGGGAGGTGAAGATCTCGACCAGCTCGCTGGGCCTGCGTACCGCTTCGAGCCGCTTCTGGTCACCCTTCTTCTCCAGGTGCGCCTCCAGCGACGGCGAGCGGTCGAAGTGGTCCACCATGGAGGTCTTGCCCCGGCCGGTGACCAGCAGGACGTCACGGATTCCGGCCGCGGCGGCCTCCTCGATGATGTACTGCAGGACCGGTCGGTCCACCACCGGCAGCAGTTCCTTGGGCACCGCCTTGGTGGCGGGCAGGAACCGGGTGGCCAGTCCGGCAGCGGGGATCACCGCTTTGACGGCCCGTCCGGGGGTCGCGCTGGAGGTCGTTCCTGGGGACGCTGAGTGCTCCGACATGCCGCGAGACTATCGGCCACGGCCCTGGCGCGGCGGGTGTGGCCCGGAAGACGCGCCGCCACCGGCCGGACCAGGGTGCCCGCCCGCCCGGGGCAGTCCGTCGTCGGGCGTCGCCGCTCCGGCCGGCACGGGCATCTCCTGGACCACCGGGTGGTCGCCGGCCGCCGCCACCCGGTGGGTGTCCCGCCCGCCCGCCTTCGCCGCGTACAGCGCGTCGTCGGCGGCGTCGAGCATCCGGGCCGCGGTGGTGGCGTGCTGCGGATAGACGGCGATGCCGATCGATACGGTGACCGGGACGAGCGCCCGGGGCGCCACCGACACCGATCCCGGTGGCGCGGGTATCACGATCGGCGTGTCCCGGACCGCCGCGCCGAGCCGCTCGGCCACGGTGACCGCACCGCGCGCGTCGGTCTCCGGCAGCAGCAGTACGAACTCCTCCCCGCCCTGCCGGAACGCCAGGTCGACCTCCCGGATGACCCCCCGGATCCGGCGGGCGAACTCGGTCAGGACCACGTCCCCGGCCGCGTGCCCGTACGTGTCGTTGACCTCCTTGAAGCGGTCGAGGTCCAGCACCAGCAGGCTGATCATGCGACCGAACCGGCTGGCCCGCTCGACCTCCCGCCGCACCGACTCCTTCAGGTAGCGGTAGTTCCACAGCCCGGTCAGCGGGTCGGTCAGGGACAGCCGCTGCGCCTCCTCGTGCACCCGTACGTTGTCCACCGCCACCGCCGCGTGGCAGGCGAAGCTGCGCAGGGTCACCAGGTCGGTGTCGTCGAAGTCGTCGGAGCCGTGCCGGTCGTAGAGGACCAGCACACCGACGGTGGCGGCGGCCGGCGGCGGGTTGAGCGGGTCGGCGGGGTGCGGCGGCGGACCGGCCGAGCCGGGTGCGGCGAACGGCACCGCCACGTACGTCCGGCAGTTGGGTTCGTACCCGGAGCGGGGTGGCCCGTCCCGGTCGATCCGGCCGCGCAGCGGCTCCCCGGTGGCGGCGACCGTGCCGAGTACGCCGTACCCGAGCGGCACCCGTACCGCGCCCGGATCCGCTCCCGGCAGACCGTCCAGTCCCTCGGCACACTGGCCGACCAGGGTGCCGTTGTCCGGGTCGAGCAGGAGCAGCAGACCGGCCCGTGCCCCGGTGGCGACCAGCGCGGTCTGCAGGATGACCTGGAGGATCCGGTTCAGGTCGTGGGTGCTCGCCAGGGTGTCGCCGAGCAGCGCGAGATGGCCCCGGAGCTGATCCCGGCTGGTGGTCAGGGCGTGTACGTAGGACTGGGTCTCGCGGGTCATCCGGTTGAAGGTCCGGGCGAGCCGGCCGACCTCGTCGGGCCGGTTCACCGGCACCCGGGCGGTCAGGTCCCCGTCGGCGACCCGGTCGACGGCGGACGCCAGTTCGGTCAGCGGGCGGGTGGTCGAGCGGGCCAGCCGCCAGGCCGCCAGTACGGCGAGCAGCCCGGCGAGCAGCACCGCCCCGGCGAGGATGGCGTAGATCTCCTGCGGCGGGTTGGGCGGTACGGAGAGCACCAGCGGCAGTGGCTGGCCGGGTGACGGGCCGACCCGGCGTACGTACCGGCCACCGTCGGTCTCGCCGACCGCGTCCCCGTCCAGCCCGCGGGCGGCGACCAGCACCGCGTCCCGGCTCGCTCTCGGCTCGGTGCTCTGCATGGCGGTGCCCGGCGCCGGCTCGCCCCGGCAGAGGGTGACGTCGGTGCCGGTGGCTGCCGCGAGTCGGGAGACGAAGCCGGGGTCGAGTTGCTGGGCCGCCGAGACCGTGCCGATCGAACCGCCGGCCGGGTCGCGCAGTTCCACCCGTACCGCCAGGGCCTGGACCGGGGCGCTGACCGGGTGGCCGCCGGCGCAGTCCGCCCACGGCGCGGGCGGCGCGGCCGGGGTGAGCAGGGTGGTGCCGCCGGTCGAGTCGGTGACCCGGATCGAGGCGGCGAGACCTCGGGCGATCACCTGGCGGGCGGTGGCGGTCCGGCCGGCCGGGTCGACGGCCACCGCGACGGCGTCGGCGGCCGCGTAGAGCTGCTGGCAGAGGGCGCTGACCGAGGTCCGTACGGTGGTGGCGGCGAGGTCGAGCCGCTCGCGTGACCGATGGTCGTTGACCACGGCGACGGTTCCACCGGCGAAAAACGCGCCGAGCAGCACCGGGCCGAGCACGACGGCGAGGAAGGCGGTGGTCAGCCGTCCACGCAGCGTCACTTTTTCCCCCGGGAAGTTCCGCGTTCGTTGCTGGGATGCTGAGACAGCCCGACATACGCAACTGGAGTTACCGCAGGAGTGTTACGTGCCGGATTTTCCGGATGAAGCGGAAGTGACTGGTGAGGCGCACGGGGAGAAGGTCGCGCTCCGGGCCGTCCTGCTCGCCCGCCGCCGAGCGCTGCCGGCCCCGGACCGGGCCGCAGCCGCCGCGCTCGTCCAGGCCGAGCTGACCGATCTGGTACGCCGCAGCGCACCGGGCCGGGTGACCGCGTACGTGCCGGTCGGCTCGGAACCCGGCGGCCCGGACCTGCCCGATCGGCTGCTCGAAGCGCTCGCCGTACCCGCTGGACCCGTCCCGGGCGCACCCGTCCCGGACGCGCGCGACCTCGCCGCGCCCGATCGGGGTGGTGAGCTGCTGCTGCCGGTGCTCCGGGCAGACCTGGACCTGGACTGGGCCCGCTACACCGGGGTCGGTGCGGACGGCGGCGCGCTGGTGGCCGCCGGTCGGGGGCTTCGCGAGCCGGCGGGCGCCCGGCTCGGCACCGACGTGATCGGCACCGCCGCGCTGGTGATCGTGCCCGCGCTGGCGGTCGACCGGCGCGGCATCCGGCTGGGCCGCGGCGGCGGCTCGTACGACCGGGCGCTGGCCCGGGTCGCGCCCGGTGTGCTGACCGTGGCCCTGCTGCACGACGGTGAACTGGTCGACCGGGTGCCCGCGCAGCCGCACGACCGCCCGGTACGGGCCGTGATCACCCCGTCCGACGGGTTCCGTCTGCTCTCCACCGGCTGAGCCGGGCGGGTGCCGCCGGCCGGGCCGATCGGGGCGGGCGTCACGCCGGACACGTCGGGTGGACGAGAATGGGTCCGATGACGCACCATTGGCACTCGAATACGGCGAGTGCCAAACGAAAAGCAAGATCCGGAGGAGTCCGTGCCCACGTACCAGTACGCCTGCACCGCGTGCGGCCACCAGCTCGAGGCGGTGCAGTCGTTCACCGACGCGCCGCTGACCGAGTGCCCGGCCTGCGAGGGGCGGCTGCGCAAGGTGTTCAACTCGGTCGGCATCGTCTTCAAGGGTTCCGGCTTCTACCGCACCGACTCCCGGTCGGCCGGATCCGACACGGTCCCCGGTGGCAGTGCCGCCCCGGCCAAGTCCGAGTCGTCGACCAAGTCGGAGTCCTCGACCGGGTCCGGCTCGACCTCGTCCGGCGGCTCGTCGTCGAGCAACGGCGGGGCCGGCAGCAGCGGAAGCAACGGGTCCGGCAGCGCATCGAAGTCGACGGCGGGAACGGGCAGCTCGGGCAGCTCCGGCAGCTCCTCGTCCAGCAGCGCCGCATAACAGATCCACAGCCCGACACCGGGTTGTCCACAGCACGCCGAGTTGTCCACAACGGGAAACCGGGCGCCAGCGCGCCCGGTTTCCGTACGTCTAGCCTCCTGCCCACCGGGACGCGCCCGCACCGAGGCGCCCCGGTCGAACGGGAGGCACACCGATGGCGAACCCACCCCGACCGGCGCGGCGAGCACCGTCGCTGGCCCCGTCCCGCTGGCCGACCGTGCCCCGCCGCGGTACGGCACTTCGCCTCGCCCTGGCCGCCCTGCTGCTGACCCTCGCCGCCGGGGTGCTCTACGCCCGCGAGCCGAATCCGTCCTGTCCCGGCGCCACCGCGACCGCAACGGCGGCCCGGAGCGGCTCACCCGTTCCGTCCGATCCCTCGTCGCCCGCTCCCCGGCCGACGGCTGATCCACGATCGCGCGCCGATCCAGGGGCTCCGGACGATCCACCGTCAGCGGCCGGGGCGGCGTTACCGCTGCCGGCGGGCACGGTCGGGGTGCCGATCCGGCTGGCCGAGCCGGCCGCGCTCACCGTCGTACGACCGGGTACCCGGGTGGACCTGCTCGCCACCGACGGTGTCCGATCGACCGGACCGGCCCTCGTCGCCGCCCGTGCGCTGGTCCTGGGCGTACTCGCGGCCGACCCGACGGTGGACGGACCGGGCGCCCTCTACCTGGCCCTGCCGCCCGGCGAGGCGCACCGTGCGGTCGCCCTGCCGGACGGCACCCGCTTCGCGGTGGTGATCCGGGAGTAGCTCTCCTGACCGACGTCAAACCCCTCCGGGTCGCGCTCGCCTGGCGGACCGAAACACCACTGGTACGCGGATTCGTCGAGGTCGTACGCGAACTCGTGGCGGCAGGCATGGCACTGCCGTAGGGGTCAGTCCCAGTGCGGCGGGCGGTCGGCGAGCAGCCGCTCGTCGTTGGAACTCGAACGCTCTCCCCAGCCCCGGTCGGTGTCGTCGACCGACTGCTCGGGGATCACCACGAAGTCGTCGTCCGAGAGATCGACCGTACGCTCGCCGTCGACGCCCGCGCCGGCCGCCCGAGGCTCGTCCACGCTTTTCACGCTCAGTAGCCTACCCACCGACCGAGAACCCACCCACCGGTCGGGAACGTGCCCCGGCGTGCGCCGGCTCATGGCTCGATGGCTCGGGTAGCGTCGAACGCCGTGACCTCCCCCAGCGACGAGCCCATCGACGACAGCTTCTGGCGGCGGCCGGCCGAGCCCTCGACCGGCTCGCCGGAAACACCGCCGGCCGACCTCCCCGGCACACCGGCGGCGACCGAGGCGGGCAGCAACGCACCCGTGCCGGCAGCGCCCGGCAACACACCGACGACTCCGCCGGACACCGTCGCGGCGCAACGCAACACACCGACGAACCCAGCGGACACCAGCGCGGCGGACGGCAGCACGTGGACGACCGCGGCGGACGGCGCCGGTGGACAGCCACCCGCCGCGTCGGCTCTGTACTCCGCTCCGGCAGTCACGCCTGCGCCACCCCCGTTCGCCGGGAGCCCGACCGGCCCGGCACCGGCAGTTCCGGCGACGCCGAGCTTCGGGCCGCCACCGGGCGTGGTGTCCGGGCCGCCGCAGGGAGCGCCGGGAGCCCCCGGGACGGGTGGTTATCCCGGGCCACCGCGCAGCGCCGTGCCGGCACCGGGCTGGCGACCGCCGGTGCACGTACAGCCGGCGCCGCCGCGCCCGTTGCCGCCGCAGAACGTGCCCGCGCTGGAGGCGCAGGAGGCAAGCGCCCGGACGCTGACGTACGGCATCGGACTGATCGCCGGGGCGATCCTGCTCGTGGTGATGTGCCTGCTCTGCTCCCGCCTGCTGTTCTGAGCGCCGCTGCCGTTCTGAGCGCTGCCGTTGCGGGCCCGCCGAAGAGACCGGTACGGGTCAGAGCACCCCGTTCCAGACCACTTGGGCGCCCGAGTCACCGGTCAGGTAGACGTAGACGGCGCTGAGCACGCCGAACACGATCACCAGGCCGGTGAGCACCAGCGCCACCCAGCGGGGCAGGTTGGCGCTGCTGGCGCGGGCACTGGTGACGTAGAGCAGCAGGCCGGTGACGATGCCCAGCCCCAGGCTGAACCAGAACAGCAGGTCGCCGTACTCCTGGTGTTCGGTGAGCTGGGCGACGATCGGCGGCGGGTAGCCCTTGGCGATCAGGGCCTCCAGCAGTTCCTCGCCGGAGAGCTTGGCGAAGAGCGCCGAGGCGGGCGCGAGCACGGCCAGGATCGCCACCGCCCAGCCGGTCTTGGCTCGGAACCGGGGCAGGATCCCGTACCCGATCGCCAGCAGCACCAGCAGCGGCACGAAGACCACCGCGGCGTGCACGACCAGCGGATGTACGGGAAGGCCCATGATTTCCAAGAACACGATTTCCTCCTCCAGCGGCCGACCACACCGCGAGCCACGGTACGCATAGATCGGGAACGCTTCCCTCAACAGTCGTACACGAAGGCAGAGCCGGTACGGTTCACCCCGGTTCCCAACTCGCCGCTGACCTGGGGCGCGGGTGTGCCGCGTACCACCGCGGTCGGCGACGGCTTGATGGCCCCGCGTACCCGTGCTGTTATTGCGTCATGACGGGCGAGGAGATGCTCCGGTCGAGGGGCCTGCGGGTCACCCGGCCGCGCCTTGCCGTGCTCGAAGTGCTCGCCGGTGGTGGGCACCTGGAGGTCGACGAGATCCTGCAACGGGTACGCCAGCGCCTCGACTCGGTCTCCACCCAGGCGGTCTACGACGTGCTCGGCGCGCTGTCGCGGGCCGGCCTCTCCCGACGGATCGAACCGGCCGGCAGCCCGGCCCGATACGAGGCACGGGCCGGTGACAACCATCACCACGTGGTCTGCCGCAGCTGCGGCGAGATCGCGGACGTCGACTGCGTACACGGGTCCGCGCCCTGCCTCGACCCGGACGACGCGGGCGGCTTCGAGGTCGACGAGGCCGAGGTCACGTTCTGGGGCCTCTGCCCGAATTGCCAGCAGCGCCGCAGCGCCGACCAGTAGCCGACGGGTAGGAGCGTGAGGCGCCGACCGGGCGAGCCCGCGACCGGCGGCCACGGATGGTGGCACTCTTGGCTGATGAACCCGGATGACCTGCGGGCGAAGCCGAACCCGGACGACGACCTCGGACTGTTCGGTCCCGACTCGGTCACCTGGAAGGTGCATCGGGAGCCGGTCCTGCTGGTCGCCGGGCTTCGGTCGTTCTACCTACAGGCGCTGCACCCGCGGGCGATGGCCGGAGTGGCGCAGAACAGCAATTTCAGGTCCGACCCGTGGGGTCGCCTGGTCCGCACCGCCCGGTACGTCGGCACCACCGTCTACGGCACGACCGCCGAGGCGGAGGCCGCCGGGCGGCGGCTGACGGCGCTGCACGCGAGGATGCGGGCCCGGGACCCGCAGACCGGGGAGGAGTTCCGGATCGACGCCCCGGACCTGTTGCGCTGGGTGCACGTGGCCGAGGTGGAGTCGTTCCTCAGCACCGCTCGGCGGGCCGGACTGCGGTTGTCAGACGCCGAGACCGACACGTATTACACCGAACAGCGGCGAACCGCCGCCCTGGTCGGCCTCGACCCGGACACCGTGCCCGGTACGGCTGCCGCCGTCGCGGACTACTACCGGGAGATGCGGCCGCACCTGCGGATGACCCGGGACGCGGCCGAGATCGCGCTTTTCCTCACCGCGCCGCCGATCCCCTGGAAGGTGAGTCGGCCGGCCCGCCTGTGGCTCAGTTTCGGTCCCGCCCGGCTGGCCTACTTCGGGATCGCCGGCACCGCGTTCGGCCTGCTGCCGTCCTGGGCCCGGCGGCTTTACGGCGGCCTCGGCCTGCCGACCACGGACCGGTCCGCCGAACTCGGCGCGCGAACCCTGCGGTTGGCGCTGAACGCGGTCCCGCGCCGCTACATCGAGGGGCCGATTTACCAGGCGGCACAGGCGCGGGCGGCGAGGCTCGCCGGTCCGGACGGTGCCGACCGTGGGTGGATCGACTAGTTGTCGCCGGGACCGGCCGGTGTCGCCGGGAGCAGGGTTCGCTCGACGGCCGCCCACGGTTCCTTGGCCGGGGCGCCGGCCCCACCGGGGCAGCTACGCCGGAAGTCGCACCAGGCGCAGCCGGGCCCCGGTGCGACCGGGAACGCCTCGTCCGGGTCGGCGCCGTCGGTGATCGCCCGTTCGGCGGCCATGATGTCGCGGGCGGTGTCCTCGGCCCGGCTCAGTTGACGGGCGAGCGACTCCGGGGTGTGGTCGTACGCGGCGACGGTGCCGCTGGGCAGGTGGTGCAGTTCGACCCGGCGGCACGGGCGGCGGAACACCCGCTCGGCCGCGTACGCGTAGAGCGCGAGTGCCTGCGAGCCGCGGGCGTCGTCGACGTCCAGACCCGTACGGCCGGTCTTGTAGTCGACGATCGCCAGCTCGGGCCCGTCGGGGCCGGTCCGGGCGTCGATCCGGTCGGTCCGGCCGTTGAACGCCAGTACCGAGGTCTTGACCGCGACCACCCGTTCCACCCCGAGCGGCTCGACACCCGGCTCCAGGGTGTCCACGTAGGACTCCAGCCACTGCAGGGCCCGGCGGTACGCGGTCCGTTCCTGCTCGTCGTCGCGGTATCCCTCGCCGACCCAGGTGCCCTTGAGCAGCACCGGCAGCGCCTCCGGTCGGCGTTTCTCCTCGGACAGGGCGTACCAGTTGCGCAGCGCGGTGTGCACACTCGCACCGAGCGAGTTGTGCGCCCAGGGCGGTCCCTTGACCGGCGTCGGCCGGTCGACGTACGAGTAGCGGTAGCGGCGGGGGCAGTCGGTGTAGCTGCCGAGTTTGCTCGGGGTGCAGACGAAGAGCCGCTCCGGCATGCCTTCGAAGCCCAACTGTTCCGGCTGGTTGCCGCGCGGGCGTAGGGTCCGGTTACCGGATGAGGTCGGTCTGCGCACGGTGCCGATCCTGCCACCACCCACCGACACTCCGGTCGATCCCCGTTCGCCACGCGCGTCGCCGCCCGCCGCGACTCGGCACAGAGATCACGGCGACGCCCGGCGTACGGAGATCAGGTCTGTTGGAAGACCTTGACGAACGCGCTGACCGCGTCGGCGATGAGCTGCACCGCGATCGCGGCGAGCAGCAGACCGGCGATCCGGGTGAGCACCTCGATGCCGCTGGGCCGCAGCACCCGGACGATGCCGCCGGAGAACCGCAGGGTGAGCCAGACCGCGGCCATCACCGCGACGATGCCGAGTGCGATGGCGAGCTGGTCGGAGAAGCCGTCGGCGCCCTGGACGAAGAGCATGGTCGCGACGATCGCGCCCGGACCGGCGAGCAGCGGGGTGCCGAGCGGCACCAGCGCGATGTTCGAGGTGGTCTGCTGACCGGGATCGTCGGCCTTGCCGGTGAGCAGTTCGAGCGCTACCAGGACCAGCAGCAGCCCACCCGCGCCCTGTAGCGCGGGCAGCGACACGTGCAGGTATTCGAGGATCGTCTGGCCGGCAACCGCGAAGATCACGATCACCCCGAGGGCGAGCGTCACCGCCTGCCGCGCCGCCCGGTTCCGGTCGCGGGCGGCGAGCGGTCCGGTCAGGGCGAGGAAGATCGGCACCATACCCGGCGGGTCCATGATGACCAGCAGGGTGACGAACACCTCCACGAAGAGCTTGAGATCCACCCGGTCACGGTAGTTGGCCGGCCGCGTTATCCCACGTCGGTGTGCGCGAGGCCACCGCCGTCATCGCCACCGATCAGGACGAACCAGCCAGCGACCGCCGATCAGGACGAAGAAACCACGGGTACGCCGCTCGCCGCCGCCACGATCCGCTCGTACGACGGCACCGACGTGGTGAACGCACCCAGCCGTACGGTCTTGTGCTCGCCGTGGAAGTCCGACGAACCCGTCACCACCAGTCCCAGCTCGGCCGCGAGCCGGCGTACGTGCGCCTGCTCTGCCGGCGAGTGGTCCTCGTGGTCGGCTTCCAGCCCGAACAGCCCGGCGGCGGCCAGCTCGACGATCAACGAGTCCGGCACCACCTCGCCGCGCCGGCTGGCTCGGGGGTGGGCGAAGACCGGGACCCCGCCCGCCTCGCGGACCAGCCGGATCGCGTGGAAGACGTCCAGGTCGTCCTTTGGCGCCCGGTAACGCCAGCCGAGCCACCGCGGTTCGAACGCCTCGCTGGTGCTGCCGACCAGGCCGGCCCGGATCAGCGCCTGCGCGATGTGTGGTCGGCCGACCGTGCCACCGGCCGCCCGCGCCTGGATGTCGGGCCAGTCGATGTCGATCCCGTCCGCCCGCAGCGACTCGACGATCCGCTCGGCGCGTACCTCACGGGCGGCCCGGATCCGGGTCAGCTCGGCGACCAGTTCCGGGGCGTCCGGGTCGAAGAGGTACGCGAGCAGGTGCAGGGCGATCGACGGCTCGGTGCCGTACCAGCGGCAGGAGAGCTCGGCTCCGCGTACCAGGGTCAGGCCCGGCGGTAGCGCCGCGACCGCCGACGCCCAGCCGTTGGTGGTGTCGTGGTCGGTGATGGCCACCGTGTCGAGCCCGGCGCGCGCCGCGGCCTGCATCAACTCCGCCGGGGTGAGCGTGCCGTCGCTGGCGGTCGAGTGGGTGTGCAGGTCGATCCGGGCGTCCGGACCGGGCGTGGGCAGGGGGTTCGGTGCGGACGCGATCACTGGTACCAGGCTACCGCCAGGCCGGACGTCCCCGCCCGGCCACCCGAACCGGCGACAACCGCCCCCGGTCGGCGGGCCGGACCGGCAACGATCGGCCTCCGCCGGCCGGGCACACCGGCCCCCGGGTCAGCCGGCCGAGCCGGAGACCACCAGTAGCCGGTCGTTTCCCCCGGTCTCGGGCACCGGGAGCCGGTCGACGACCGGGTCGGGGCCGGGCACCCGGTCCGGGGTGACCCGGAGCAGCCGGCCCTGGTCCCCGGCGTGCAGCAGCAGCCCGCCGGGGGTCCACGCCACCGGTCCGGCCAGCCTCGGACCGGCCGCGCGGATCACCGGCGCCGACCCGAACACGGTGCTCAGGTCGATCACCAGGGCCAGTTCGGCCGGTGCGTTCCCGGCACCGGCCAGGTCGCCGAACCAGTGCTCGAAGACTCCGTTGGCGACGAGCCAGCGGCCGTCCGGGGAGATCGTGCCGCGCCCGCCGGGGGCCAGCGGCAGTTCGCAGGTCACCCTGGTCGGGGCCAGGTCCCGGGCCGCGTCCAGCAGGGCCAGGCAGGGTCGCTCGCCGTCCGCCGCCGGCAACTGCCCGACCACGGTACGGCCGTCCGGCAGCGGGCCGTAGACGGTGACCGCCGGATCACCACCGGACACCCGGTACGCGCCCCGGTCCGGCCACCACAGGTCGTACTGGTCGTCGGCGCCGGCCGGACGGCGCCGGAGCAGTACGGCGGCACCGACGAAGCCGGTCGGTACGACCCGCTCCGGTGCGTCGCTGCGCTGGATCGGGCCGAGCCGGCCAGCCTCGACCGGGGCGAGCAGGAGTTGGTTGCCGTCGCGCCAGGCGACCCGCCGTCCGTCCGGCGCCACCACCACCGCCCGTACGCCGGTCAGCAGTGGCGACGGTGGGCCGGCGTTGGGCACGTACCAGAGGGTGGAGCGGTTGGGCGGGTGCGCTCCGACGACCAGCCAGCCGCCCGCGGTCCGGCTCGCCTGCGCCACCGGCCCGACCGCGGCGAGGTCGACGAGTTCGCCGGTGACCGTACGCAGCCCGGCCGGCACCACCACGTCGACCGGCAGGGCCGGGCTGCCCGATGCGACGATGCCCGACGGTTCCCCGATCGGCAGCACGGCGATGCCGCCGAGCACGCCGACGAGCGCCACGGTGGCAACGCCCGCAGCGGCGGTACGTCGGCGGCGGATCCTCCGGCCGCGCCGCCGTACGGTCGCACTCAGCTCGTCGGCGTGGTCCCGATCTCGGTACGCGGCCAACGGTGGCGGATCGGCGACTCCCGACGCGGTGCCGGCCCGCTCGGCCAGGCACTCACGCAGCACCCGTTCCAGCCTGCCCGTGGTCACACTGCTTGGACGCCCCGGCCCGCATCCCGGGTTGTCGTCACCGGCCGGCTGCCACCGCGTTTGTCGACGGTGGCGGGGTGGCGGTTGTCGCGGGCGGCGGTGGCGCAGCGGTCAGCTTCGGCACGAACTGCCACTGGGCGCTCACCCCGGCCGGCAGCGGCACGACCTGCTGGCTGCCGTCGGCCCGGCACAGCACCACGCCCCGGTCGTCGGCGGTCAGCAGGGTCCGGTCGTCGGCCCAGGCCGGCGGGACGGTGGTACGGACCGGGCAGGCGACGGCTTCGGTGTGTCCACCCACCGCCCGGCCCAGGTCGACCAGGCGTACGTCGTTCGCCCGGCTCTCGGCGAGCCAGGCGCCGTCCGGGGTCGTCCGGTCGCCGGTCGTGCCCCGTCCCAGGTCAAGCGCACAGGTGCCGGTCCGCTCGACCACCAGGCCGGTGCCGGTGGAGCGCAGCTCGGCCAGGCACGGCTGCTGCTCACCGGTCCCGCTCACCAGCCCGCGCAGGGCACCGTCGTGGGGGCCGTACACCGCGGTGACGTCGGTGTTCCAGTGCGGCTGGTAGGGCCGCGCGGGATCGAGGACGTCGAAGCCGCCGGAGTCGGAGGTCACCACCACCGACCGGTCGAGGAAGGCCACCGGCGAGGTGCCGGCCGGTACGTCGACCCTGGTCCGTACGGCGAGTCCGGTGTCGCTGACCCGGGCGACGTAGAGCGCGGTCTCGATGACGAAGGCGAGCTGGTCGCCGCCGGGGCTCAGCACCCAGCGGTCGCGGTTGCCGCTGAGCGAGATCGAACTGCCGTCCGTACGCAGGAACCGGATCCCGCCGGCACCGCCGTACACCCAGCCGGTGGGGACCCGGTAGATCCGGGTCACCGTGCCGACGCCGGTCAGCGGCAGCGCACGGCCGTCGGTGGTCCAGAGTCGGTCGCCGGCCCACAGGTCGAGGCCGATGCCGGTGTCCTTGGTGGGGCGGGGCTCGACCGGTGGGCCGGTGGGCTCCGCGTCCGGCTGGCCGTTGAAGGCGATCACCGGGCTTTCCCGGCCTCCGTTGCCGCCGGAGAGGTCTCGCAGTGACATGATCCCGCCGACGGTGACCAGCAGCGCCAGCGCGGCGGCCACCGAGGATGCGGCCGTCCGGCGGCGGCGGGCCGCGCGCCCGCGACGGATGGCGACGGAGGCCGGATCGTTGATCGACGGTAGCGACTGGACCCGGTCGGCGAACATGCCTCGCAGCGAATCTTCGAGCATGGTCATCGACCCTCTACCCGGGCCGCCGGGCCCGCCGGTGTCGATGCCCCCGGCACGGCCGGCACCGGCAGTCGGGCCGCAGCGGTACGCGGCACGGCCGGCACCCGACGCGGCGCGGGTGCCGCGGACCGGGCCGGAGCAGCCCCGGGCTCGGTCCGGCCGGTGGCGGGCGATCCGGAAGCGGAGGTGCCGGTGGCAGCGGTACGGGCGGTGATCGCCGCTTCCGTGCCGAGTGCCGCCTCGGCACCCGGCTCCGCGCCGAGGCGTCGCCGCAGCGTGTTGAGCGCCCGGAAAGTCTGGCTCTTCACCGTCCCGGGCGAGATGTTGAGCATTGCGGCGGTCTGCGCCTCGGTCATGTCCTCGTAGAACCGGAGCACCAGGACTGCCCGCTGCCGGGCCGGGAGCGTCCGTACGTGCCGCCAGAGGGCGTCGCGCTCCAGTTGCTCCTCGATCTGGTCCGGGGCCGGCCGCTCGGGCAGCACCTCGGTCGGGCGCTCGCCGTGCCAGCGCCGCCGCCACCAGCTCGTCGCGGTGTTGACCAGGACCCGTCGGGCGTACGGCTCGACGGCTTCGATCTCGCCGAGCCGTTTCCAGGCCAGGTACGTCTTGGTCAGGGCGGTCTGCAGCAGGTCCTCGGCCGTCGCCCAGTCCCCGGCCAGCAGGTACGCCGTACGCAGCAGGGCAGCGGATCGGGCCGCGACGAACTCGCGGAACTCCTCTTCCAGGTCTGACCTGGCCGCCACCTGTCGCCTCCCCGAAGCTGTACCAACCGTCAGGTTGTCACGGCCGAGGGCATCGAGTCGAGAGCGATCGGGTGCGGGTTCCCTCCGATTTTCGGTTGGAAAGTCCCGCACCCACCGCAAGCGATCAACTGCGTGAAGTTACGCGCCGTCGTCGGCCTTGGCCTCGTCGGCTTCCTTGCCGAGCCGCGCCTCCACTGCCTGCGGCTCGTACATCTCCTCGACCACACGCAGGTAGAGCTCGTTCGGGTTGGGCAGGTACTTGACCTCGCGCAACGCCTGGTCCTGACCGGCCGACTCCAGCACGAAGGTGCCGTAGTTGAGGGTCCGGCCCAGCGGCGACTGCTCGTACTTCATGTCGGTGACCCGGGCCAGCGGCATCATCGCGACCCGCCGGGTGATGATCCCGTTGACCACCATCACCCGCTTGTTGGTCAGGATGAAGCGGTCGAAGAACCAGTCCGCGACCTTCCACGCCACGTAGCCCATGACACCGAGCCAGATCAGCGCCGCGACCAGGGTGAGCCCGGCGATCTGCTGCCCGGCCAGGAAGCCGGAGAGATAACCGAGCACGAAGGTGGCGGCGAGCCCGATCAGGACCGGCGTGGCCAGGTAGATCTTGTGCCGCTTCCACTCACCCCGGTACCGCTCGGTGGGGAAGAGGTAGCGCGCGACCAGCGCGGTCGGCTCGTCCTCCAGCGGCAACACCCGGCGCGGGCCGAGCGGCATGCCCGAGGCGTCCACCCGGAGCCCGGCCAACTCCTCTTCGGAGATGTCCGGGGGCCGGTAGCCGGCGTCCGGGTCACGCTCCCAGTTTCTGCCGGAGCGTGACTCGTCGTCGTAACCGGCACCCTCCGGGTAGGGCGGTCCATCCGGATAGGAGGGAGAGCCCGCGTAGGGTGAACCGTCGCCGAGATCGTCGTCGGGTCGGACCCGGGGAATCGGCTCGGTGTCCCGCTCGCGACGCCAGCGTTCGGCATCGTCGGGGTCGGGGGGTGGCCCGGACGGATTGCCCATGCCCGGCTACGCGAAGAGGCTGGCGAAGAAGTCGCTGAAGCCCTGCGCGATGTCCATGACGCCGCCGCCCAACGACTTGAAGACGTCGGCGGCCGAGTCAGGTCGGAACGCGATGAAGAAAATTAGGAAGGCGATTCCGCCCCAGGTGAGGACCTTCTTGACCATGACGGGCCATCCCCTCATCGGCGCCGAGTGGCGTCACCGCAACAGCACGTAGCGTATCAGTCAGGTGTCGTACCGTGAATTCCAAGTTTGTGCCATTTTCGGACCGGCCCGGGTTGGTCGTCTAGACCAGACCGTGCAGGTACGGAGATGGCGCGCCGTACACCAGCTCGGGCGGCATCCACTCGGTCAAGTCGTGTAGCACGACATCTTCCGCGAGGAGGTAGCCCGCGCTCGACGGCCAGGTTATCGCATATAGCCACCGTCCCCGAGCTTCGCCGACGTGCGCGCTGCGGTCTGTCGGAGATTTGACCGACCAAAGTGGAGTCGGATGCCCGTCGGCCCGGACCTTCGCATGTGGTGGGTGCTCGGCGTGTCCGGGCAGCTCATCGGTCATGACGTCGGCGAGCAGCGCGCCGGGGTCGAGACCGGCGATGCCGGCGAACCGGGTGCCGAGCCCGACGCCGGGTTCCTCGGCCACCAGGATCATGTCCGCCGGTCCACCGCCCAGCGGGGCGGGTCCGCTGCACGCCACGGCGGTGGCTCGCACACCCGTACGATCGTCACCGGCCCAGACCGCACCGGTCATCACCCATCCGGGTGGCAACGGCCAGGGACACCAGAGCGGCATCGGGGAAGCACCGGCCAGCTCGGGCGTGTCCCTGATCCGGGCGGTCGCGCTCTGCACGATCTCCGGCCCGACGTGCCCGGCCGTGTGCAGGGGTGGCACCGGGCCGCAGTCCGCGCAGCGCCAGTCGGTGTGCATCAGGTCGGGCGGCGCCACCTCGCCGCCACACCTCGGACAACTCACCGCAAGACTCACACGAACTACAGTCCACGCCACAGCACCCCGTAGTCAAGCGAACCGGCCTTTTCGGTCAACTTGCCTCGGAGCAGCGGTCAGCCGGGCGAGCCGGACGAATGCTCCTCCGGCGGCGGAGCGGCATGCGCCCGGATCCAGGCATGCATGGCGATCCCGCTGGCCACCCCGGCGTTGATCGAGCGGGTGGACCCGTACTGGGCGATGGAGAAGAGTTGGTCGCAGGCGGCACGGGCCGGATCGGACAGGCCCGGCCCCTCCTGACCGAAGAGCAGTACGCACCGCCGCGGCAGGGTGACCGTCTCCAGCGGGCGCGAGCCGGGCAGGTTGTCGATCCCGATCACCACGAGGTCGGCCGAGCGCGCCCAGTCGACGAACTGCTCGATCGTCTCGTGGTGCCGGACATGCTGGTACCGGTCGGTCACCATGGCGCCCCGCCGGTTCCACCGGCGCCGCCCGACCACGTGCACCTCGGCGGCGAGGAAGGCGTTGGCGTTGCGTACGACGGTGCCGATGTTGAAATCGTGCTGCCAGTTCTCGATCGCCACGTGGAAGGTGTGCCGGCGCCGGTCCAGGTCGGCGACGACGGCCTCCTGTCGCCAGTACCGGTAGCGGTCCACCACGTTGCGCCGGTCGCCCTGGGCGAGCAGTTCCGGGTCGTACCGGGGGTCGGTCGGCAGGTCACCCGGCCACGGGCCGACGCCGACCTCCGACTCGTCGCCCACCGGGGCCGCACCTTCCACGATCTGCAGAGGGTACGGCCCGTCGGGCGACGCGCTCAGCGCAGGCCCAACGCGGTGCCGAGCCGGCCGAGGAAACCACCGGCGCCGTCGGGCAGCCACTCCCCCGCCGTACCGAGGTGCCGGTCCACCGGGTGGGCCGCCTGGCGCACCCGGGCGGCCACCGACTGCACCCACTGCCGGTACGCCGCCGAGTCGGCCGGGTCGGCCCGGTCGCCGAGCAGTTCGACCGCAGCCTGGCAGGAGACCAGCAGCCCGGCTAACCGGTCGTGCCGATCGGCCCGTTGCACCGCGTTCGGCTCCGTGACGAGCGCGGGCGGGTGAACGGGCGACGAGGTGTGCACCGGGGGTGGTGCGGGGCGGACTCCGGCGTACAGCGGCGTGTCGTCGGGCTCGGCGTAGATGGCCGCGACCACAGCCCGGACCAGATCGCTGTCGAACGCCCGCCCGGCGGCGATGCCCTCCAGGCCGGCCAGCCCTTCGAGCACCGCGTGGCGCGGACTCGCGGGCCGGGGCGAGGTCGCCGCCACCAGCACCCGACCCGGCAGCCGGATGAGCAGTTTCCACTCGTCGGTGGAGTAGGCCATGGTGGGCGCTCGCCCGGTCGGTTGACCGGCGGCCGGCGGCTCACCCGGCGAGGAGTGGTTCATGGGGGACCTCCCGGCGCCAGCATATGACCGCCGGAGCAGAGGTATGAGGTCTTGCGGTACAGAAAACGGCGGACCTTGTCCGCCGGGCAGGGTCGGGCCCCGGATCAGAAACGGGGCCGGACGCAATGAGCGGCGGGGCCCTCCCCGGCACCCGCCGCCCACGCTCTGATAGGAGAGATTCTGCCCGATGACGGCGGTACGCAGAAGAGTCGAAACAGAGACAGAGGTCACAGTTACTTTTTCGCAACACTACTTTACGTGAGAGTTGATGTTGCAGTGACCGATGGTCATCATGCCGATTACCCCTCATCAATAGCGTGATCGTCGGATCACCGCAGGTCGTGGCACAGGTTTGACTGGAAGCGCTCCCGTCACTCTGAGTGATTAGTTAGTTTTCTTTATTTCGCGACCCCGCACCCCAAGGCACCGACCGGCGTCGATGGTGCCCGGTACCGCACGCATCGGCCGGATCGGCCCTCTTCACTGGGGTGGATCCGGGTGACCCTGGCCACGCTGGGCGTTTCGGCGTACGGCGACCGGGAATTCCAGTACGGGTGAACAGGTTCAAGCAGTCGTAGGTCTCAACCCGTGAACGGAGAGTTCAATGGCGACCGTTGAGCTGACTTCAGCCAACTTCGACGAGGTGACCAGCTCGGAGGGCACCGTTCTGGTGGACTTCTGGGCAGATTGGTGTGGCCCCTGTAAGCGGTTCGCCCCGGTCTACGAAAACTCGTCCGAGAAGCACCCGGACATCGTCTTCGGCAAGGTCGACACCGAGGCCCAGCAGGAGATCGCCGCCAAGTTCGAGATCCGCTCGATCCCGACGATCATGGCGGTTCGGGACGGCGTGATCGTCTTCTCCCAGCCCGGCTCGCTTCCCGAGACCGCTCTGGAGTCGCTGATCGAGCAGGTCCAGCAGCTCGACATGGACGACGTACGCAAGCAGCTCGCCGACCACGAGCACTGACCGGCACCCGGGACGGCCGAACAGCCGCCCGCCCCCGGCACACCCGCATCCCGGCCGGACACCCACAGGTGTCCGGCCGGTCGCGTCTCGCAGGGTCAGCGGGGGGTCGGGCCGTAACGCTCCTCGCGTACGGCCTGGGGCAGCGAGCAGGCGGCGGTGCCGCCGGGCATGCGGTGCCGGTTGCGGGCCACCCAGCGGTACGTGGGCCAGGCGATCGCGCGTACCGGGGGGAGGCGAAGCAGCCGGCCCAACACCCGCCACACCGGCCGGCTGTCACCGAGCAGCCGGGCGATGGCATCGGGACCGGCCGCCCGGACACCGTCCGCGCCAACCCACTGGACGGCGGCATCGCACTCCGCGACGGTCAGGCCGAGCGCGTCGATATCGGTGAACTGCCACGGCAGCACCCGAGCGCGGGTCGGGATGCGTCGACTGACGAACTCCGCACACGTGGTGCAGAACGCGCAGTCGCCGTCGTACACGAAGGTGGACCGGTCCATGTGCCCATCCTCCTCCGCCGCGTCGGCTCGGGCCAGGTCATGTCACGACGATCATGCTCGGCCGCGAGCGGCGCGCGATTGTCCTATCCGACGGCCGTCAGGTAACCGGAGAGCGTCGCGTCGAGCACCTCGCGGCCCGGACGCGCCCACACCTCGGCGTGGAACACCTCGACCTCGATCGGACCGGTGAAACCGGTCGCGTCCACCGCCTCCCGGAACCGGCGCAGGTCGACGCAGCCCTCACCGGGCAGGCCGCGCCCGAGCAGCACGCCCTCCGGCAGCGGGGTGATCCAGTCGGCGAGCTGGAAGCAGGCGATCCGCCCCTCCCTACCGGCCCGGTCGAGCTGCGTCCACACCTGGTCGTCCCACCACAGGTGGTAGGTGTCGACCACCACTCCGACCGCCTCGGCCGGGTGCGGCGCGGCCAGGTCGAGCGCCTGCCCGAGACTGGCCACCACGCAACGGTCGGAGCAGAACATCGGATGCAGCGGCTCGATCGCCAGCCGGACCCCGGCGTCCAGCGCGTACGGCACCAGCGCTCCGATCGAGTCGCCGACGTGCGCCCGTGCCCCGTCCAGGTCCCGGCTGCCCTCGGGCAGCCCGCCGGAGACCAGCACCAGCACCGGGGCGCCGAGCGTCGCCGCCTCGTCGATCGCCCGACGGTTCTCGTCGTACCAGTCGGGGGTGTTGAAGAAACCGCCGCGGCACAGTGAGGTCACCGCGAGCCCGGCACCCCGGACCAGCGCCGCGGTCTTCGCCACGCCGTAGGCCTGGGTCTCCTCGCGCCAGAGCCCGACCTGGGTGACCCCGGCGTCGACGCAGCCGGCGACGAGGTCCTCCATCGGCCAGTACTTGGTGGTCGCCTGGTTGAGCGAGAACCGGTTCAGCACGGACTCGCTCACCGGGTGGGCTCGCCGGACAGCTCGGGGATCTCGATCCGTACGCCGTCACGGGCCGACCGCAGCCCCAGCTCGGCGAGCTGTACGCCACGCGCGCCCGCCCACAGGTCCCAGGTGTACGGCTGGTCCTCGACCACGTGCCGCAGGAACAGCTCCCACTGCGCCTTGAAGCCGTTGTCGAACTCCTCGTTGTCCGGCACCACCTGCCACTGGGACCGGAAGTCCTCGGTGGCCGGCAGGTCCGGGTTCCACACCGGCTTCGGCGTGGTCGCCCGGTGCTGGATCCGGCAGTTGCGCAGCCCGGCGACGGCGCTGCCCTCGGTACCGTCGACCTGGAACTCGACCAGTTCGTCGCGGTAGACCCGGACCCCCCAGGACGAGTTGATCTGGGCCACGATCGGGGTCGCCTGTCCCGGCCGGTTGATCTCGAAGATGCCGTACGCGGCGTCGTCGGCGGTCGCGTCGTACGGCTCGCCGGCCTCGTCCCAGCGCGTCGGGATGTGCGTCGTCGCGTGTGCCGTCACGGCGCTGACCTGGCCGAAGATCTGCTCCAGCACGTAGTGCCAGTGCGGGAACATGTCCACCACGATGCCGCCGCCGTCGGCCGCCCGGTAGTTCCAGGACGGGCGCTGCGCCGGCTGCCAGTCGCCCTCGAAGACCCAGTAGCCGAACTCGCCGCGGATGGACAGGATGCGGCCGAAGAAGCCGCCCTTGACCAGCCGGTCGAGCTTGCGCAGCCCGGGCAGGAAGAGCTTGTCCTGAACCACGCCGTGCTTGATGCCGGCGGCGTCGGCGAGCCGGGCCAGTTCGACCGCGCCGGAGAGGTCCTCGGCGGTCGGCTTCTCGGTGTAGATGTGCTTGCCGGCCTCGATCGCCAGCCGGAGCGCCTTCTCCCGCTGGGCGGTCACCTGGGAGTCGAAGTAGATCTGCACGTCCGGCCGGGCCAGCGCCGCGGTCAGGTCGGTGGTCCACTCGGTCAGGCCGTGCCGCTCGGCGATCTCCCGGAGTTTGGCCTCGCTGCGGCCGACCAGCACTGGTTCGGGCCAGAGCCGGGTGCCGTCGCGCAGCGGCAGGCCGCCCTGTTCGCGGATCGCGAGCAGTGATCGGACCAGATGCTGCCGGTAGCCCATCCGGCCGGTCACGCCGTTGAGCACGATCCCGATCGTGGTACGGGCCATGCCGTTGCCTCCTCAGGCTGTCGCGGTCGAGCCAGCTAGCTGTTCGATCCGGGGGTACGGGGTGCGGGACACGCAAGCAACCGATAGGTAAGCGCTTTCCTGCGCACGTTACTGGTCCGAACCCGGATTCGGCAAGGGCTTTCCTTACGACCGGACCGGCTCGCGCTATCCTCACTCGCAGCCGGCTTCAGGGCGGCCGGGGAGAGGTCGGATCGATGGCCACCTTGGCAGATGTGGCGCGCCGGGCGGGAGTCTCTCCCGCGACCGCGTCCCGAATCATCAACGGCAGTGCAAAACCGGTCACCGACGCGCTGCGGGAGCGGGTGCTGGCGGCGGTCGAGGAACTCCAATACGTCCCGAACGCACACGCCCAACTACTCGCCCGCAACCACCGCTCCGCCGTCGGCGTCATCGTCCACGACGTCTCCGACCCCTACTTCGCCGAAATCACCCGCGGACTCCAACGCGTCGCCACCGAACACGGCCGACTCGT